>CANRNK010000026.1 GCA_947631985.1 uncultured Lachnospiraceae bacterium
TGTTTTTTAATGTATCATGTATATAATATTGAAGAAAACATTTTTACAAAATTCTATTCATAATATTAGAGGAGAAGCTAATAAGTATCAACTAATGACAGAAGATTCTACGCTGGAAAAAGATCGGTTTATTGATGTGGAGTTTAATTTCAATGGTACGAATAAGATTGATTTGCTAGTCGGTGATTTGAATATTGCTATTCTTAGTTGTGTTTATCTCATTGAAGAATGTGATGATTTTGTAAATGTTCAGAAGCAAATAAATTTGTTTGTTAATGAAATAATATTAACAATTAGAAGAGATTTGGGATTAATTACTGAGGATGGGAAAATTTTTCGCAAAAAGTATTCTAATAGAACTAGAAAAAACAGATATAAAATTAAAAAACAAGGATGGAATATCTTTGATAAATGGAAATTTTATACAATTGGGAATTACTCTTTCAGCTATTCCAAGTTTGGATATGCTGTTAGATAAATTAATTGACAATTCGATAAATTATTTCAGGTTAACATCTTCAAATACAAGTGTGTTAAGCCCTTTAATAAATGATAAAGGTTGGATTAGCAAGTTGTGTAGGTACTTGACAGAAAATATAGGAGAAAACTCGAAATCTGTACAAGATTCTGTTTCTGTAAGGGCAATGCCACAGACAATAGAATTATTGTATGATTCCGTTTTCCAGCTAAAAAGCCATTTGGAAATATTGTTTACAAGGCCATCAGATAATCCACTTGTTTTCGACAAAAATAATATTTTGTCAAATGCAAGCTTTATTACTCCTATCTTGTCCTTGAGAATAGAAGGATGCATTAATGCAATTCTATTTATGTCGTGGATAGTAGAGCGCAGAGTACATTATTTGTTGAGCGGTCAAATTGAACATATTAGCTTGAACGGATCTAATGCAAATAACCAATTAGGTATGGTACAAGTCCCCAAATTGATATCAAGTATTTTAGAAGAAATGAGATTGAATTTGGGAAGAAGAGCTTACGCTTCGGGTTCAAGTACTTCCTATGGGACAGAGGATGCGTGGAGTTTGACAATTTCTTTAGTAGAGCAATTAAATATTGCAACCGAGAGTGCAAATAAGATTTTAGAAATTGAACAATTAATAATTAAAAATCTTAATAATAAGGATTATGATAAATTTAAAACTGAGCTTTTAAAAGTTGGTAAGTCAGATGTTATAAGGAAATACTATGGAGAGTTCAAACATTTAGAAAATATTGAAGCAATTAAGTAATTGCAAAATCGTTAGTTTCTTTTTTGGGGGTGTATCCAGTGCTTCTTTCATTGCGCTCATTGCGGCCATTGTAATAGGGTTTGGATTTGGTGCAATCACGTTTTTCAAAATCGAAAGAATTAGAAAGATGATTTATGCATTACTTTTTATGATGCTTGTTGTTATCGCTTCGTTCACAATTGCAGTAAAAGAGACTGGAATCCTCATCAAGACATTGTTGGTATTTTGCGTCAGCTATTTTCTTGTAGCATATTTTATTCTGAAGTATGCGGAACACATCATAGAGACGATTACAAATAATCAAAAGTTAAAGCAGGAAGCGACAAAAGATTATCTGACAGGAATTAATAATGTAAGAGAGTTTGACAGAAATTTAAATAGTATCACGCAGATGACAATCCGAAAAGAAGAAGAATTGTCGTTGCTGTTTGTGGATATTGATTTTTTTAAAAAAGTGAATGACACGTATGGTCACAATGCTGGTGACAGGGTGTTAAAGTCATTGGCGCAAATTTTATTGGAAACATGCAGAGTGTATGACATTGTTTCCCGAAACGGTGGAGAAGAGTTTTCAATCATTTTGCTAGATTGTTCGGCAGGTAAAGCAGCACAAATTGCAGAGAGAGTCAGAAAAAAAGTTGAAAATTACAGATTCGAATTAAGCGACAGGAGCAAAATCAGAATCACGGTTTCTGTTGGGATATCATCCTATCCGGAAAATACGAAACAGATAAATGATTTGCCGGAAAATGCCGACAAGGCGCTTTACCAGGCAAAGCGGACCGGTAGAAATAAAGTGATTCTATATGATGAAAACAAATAGTAATAGAATATCTTTAAGATGAATGCGTTATAGAAATAAGTTGTAAAATGGTTTTAAAGCAATCAATGGGATTGAAAGGCTGGTGACGGATGGAAGTATATGAAGCAAGAATCAAAGAAATTAAGTCGGTGACGGGCGATATTGTATCCTTTTACCTGGATATTCCAGCGGGAGTCAGATGGGAGGCTGGTGCACATATGCATGTGGGTCTGCCGGGATTTCAAAATGGAGAGCTGACAGACAAAGAACTGGTGAGACATATGTCGATTGTCACAAGACCCGAAGATCAGGTGATTGGGTTTACAACCAGAATTCCAGAGAATGCGTCCAGATTCAAACATGCACTTTCTAAAATGTGTGTGGGAGATATTCTGTATCTTTTTAAAATCCGTTCGATTATGAAGTTACAGGCAGAAGGAATCCCGATGGTAGTATTATCGATGGGGGTGGGGATTACGTCTGTGTATCCCTTGATTCTACAATATAGGGAAGAATCAGGAAAAAAGAATCTGACTTCACTCCATGTGTCCAAGCCAGAGGAGCACTTGTACCGTGAGATTCTGGAAAAGAACAAGGCTGAAGGGATATGCTTGCTTTGGGCAGACAGCAGAAATGCATATCAGGAGGAACTTGAAAAAATTCTGGCAAGTCTGCGAGATGTTCCTGGTGCGGTTTTTTATATCGTGGGAAGTGACCAGTATTTACAGGATATGATTAAAGTATTACATCAAAAGGGAATTACAGACGTCCAGATTATCATTGATAAAAAAGAAGAAAAGCGACTTGCTTTTTTTGAAACACTTTTGTAATTTGAATTAAAAAAACACATAATCGAGAGCATTTTGCGATAAAGCAATTTGCTACTCGATTTTTTTTGAATCACGTTTTTGAATCAATCAAAATAAATTGAAAAAGGGTATTGACTTAAAGTTAGGTCTAGGTTGTAAGATTAATTTACAGAAAACAGAAAACAGAAAAGCAGAGGGATAGAAGGATATGGTTTATAAGAAGTTTCAAGAGCTAAAATTATCAGCACTAGGCATGGGAGCGATGCGTCTTCCGGTCGTGGATGGCGTGTATTCTGCTATTGATCAGATGGAAACAGACAGGATGGTTGCGTATGCGATGGAACAGGGAATCAATTATTACGATACCGCATGGGGATATCATGAGGGGAATTCGGAACGCGCAATCGGAAAGGCGCTGTCGAAGTATCCACGTGAGGATTTTTATCTTGCAACCAAATTTCCAGGATATGATCTTGCCAACATGGGGAAGGCAGAAGAGATTTTTGAAGAACAGCTAAAAAAATGCCAGGTAGAATATTTCGATTTTTATCTAATTCATAATGTATGTGAAATGAATATCGATGCCTATCTGGATCCCAAGTATGGTATTTATGATTATTTTGTAAAGCAAAAAGAAAATGGACGGATTCGCCATCTTGGATTTTCAGCGCATGGAAGCGTAGACGTCATGAAGCGCTTTCTTGAAGTGTATGGGGACAAAATGGAATTTGGACAGATTCAGTTGAATTATCTTGACTGGTCATTTCAGGATGCGAAATCCAAGGTTGCATTGCTGGAAGAATATCATCTGCCTGTCTGGATTATGGAACCGCTACGTGGCGGGAGCCTTACTAAATTATCAGAAGCACATGAGACAAAGCTAAATGCACTCCGCCCCAAAGAGAAGATACCAGCCTGGGCGTTTCGGTTTGTCATGTCAATACCAGGGGTAACGGTTGTGCTATCTGGTATGTCGACGTTTGAGCAGCTTGCAGAAAATATTCATACATTCGAGGAAGAAAAACCACTTAAGGAAATGGAAAAAGAAACACTCCTTAGAATTGCAAATGAGATATTGAGTCAGAATGCACTTCCTTGTACAGCCTGTCGGTATTGCACGAGTCATTGCCCACAAGAACTGGACATTCCGTATTTGATTTATCTGTATAATGAATTTAATGTTACAGGTGGTGGATTTATCACACCAATGGTTTTGTCAACATTACCAGATGAAAAAAAGCCGAGTGCATGTATTGGATGCAGAAGCTGTGAGCAAGTCTGTCCACAGCAAATTAAGATTTCAGAGGCAATGGCAGATTTCACACAGAAAGTGAATGCATAAAACCAAAACGATCCGTGTCAGATGTAAAAAAAACAGAAAAGAGTGTCATGATTTTAAAGATTTCCGAATAAAAACATGCTATAATGTTTTTAAATTTGATAAGATATCAAATAGTGAGAAGTAGGAAATTAGAGATGAATATTCTTGTAATTGATGGACAGGGCGGCGGAGTCGGCAGGGCATTGGTTGAAAAAATCAGCACGAAGTGCAAAAGCGCCTCGATTGTTGCAGTGGGAACCAATTCTTTGGCAACAGTCAATATGCTAAAAGCTGGTAATATTAGCGGAGCAACAGGTGAGAATGCAGTCGTTTATAATGCGAAGAGAGCTGATGTTATAGTGGGCCCGATTGGAATTGTGATGGCAAATGCAATGCTGGGAGAGATTACACCAAAGATGGCAGAAGCCATATCCAGTAGTGATGCACATATCATTTTGATTCCAATGAACCGATGTCAGACACAGATTGTTGGCGTGCAGGATAAGAAAGTCGCTGAGTATGTGGATGATGTAGTAGACGAAATATTAAAATTGTAATAATTGAATCAGGAGAAGAATTGTCACGAAGGCAAGAATCTGCCAGAAGGTAGGTTTTGTTTTCGTGATTTTTTATACAAGAAAAGTGATAGGAAAAGAGGCTGTTTATGGAGACCAGAGAAGTATTAGAAAGACTGAAAAGTGGGACAATTTCGATTGAAGAAGCAGAACGTTTTTTTAAGAGAAGTCCTTATGAAGAATTAGGATATGCCAAATTAGATACCCATAGAGAAATCAGATCGGGATTCCCGGAAGTAGTATTTTGTAGTGGAAAGGCTGATGAGCATCTGCTTGAAATATTTTTGAAATTATACGAACAAAATGGTGAGGTGCTTGGTACAAGGGCATCCAAACATCAATATCAGATGATACAAAAAAAGATTCCTGGACTTGTGTATTCTCCTATTTCGAAGATTATGAAAATTGAAAAAGTGGAGAAAGAGAAAGTAGGCAGGATTGCTGTCTGTACCGCGGGGACGGCGGATATTCCGGTAGCGGAAGAAGCGGCAGAGACAGCTGAATATTTTGGAAGCTACGTGGAGCGCATCTATGATATTGGGGTAAGTGGTCTGCACAGACTCTTATCAAAACTTGACCAGATACAGGCAGCGAACTGCGTTGTAGCAGTAGCAGGAATGGAGGGCGCACTTGCAAGTGTTTTAGGCGGACTTGTGGAAAGGCCTGTGATCGCAGTTCCGACTTCAGTTGGATATGGGGCAAATTTAAATGGTTTATCAGCGCTACTGACAATGATCAATTCCTGCGCAAATGGAATTTCCGTTGTGAACATTGACAACGGATATGGGGCAGGCTATGTAGCGACACAGATCAATAGATTAGGAGTGAGTCAGAAATGAAAGAATTATATTTAGAATGCTTCTCAGGGATTAGCGGGGATATGTTTGTCGCTGCGATGCTGGATCTGGGTGCAGATGAGCAAAAGCTTCAGGATGTACTTGCGACAATTCCAGTGCAGGGATTTAAAACAGTTGTAAGCCGGGTGAAGAAAGCTGGCCTGGATGTCTGTGATTTTAATGTAATTCTGGAAGAAAAATATGAAAATTATGATCATGATATGGAGTACTTATATAAGGGGAAACACCATAATAATCAAGAAGATGATGATAACCATGATCACGGACATAATCATACCCATAACCATAAACAGCAGGAGAATCATCAAGTACAGGAAACATCCAATCACGTAACGGCGCACCGTGGTATGCATGAAATCACGGAAATACTGCAACAGACTAAAATGACAGAAAAGGCAAGAGAGACAGCCTTGCGTATTTTTACGATTTTAGGTCTTGCAGAAGCTAAGGCACATGGAGTGGAGCTTTCCCAGGTCCATTTTCACGAAGTGGGAGCGATTGATTCAATTGTTGATATCATTGCAGCAGCAGTATGTCTGGATGATCTGGAGATTAGAGAAGTAATCATTCCTGTGCTGTATGAAGGATCGGGAACCATTCGCTGCCAACATGGAATCTTGCCGATTCCAGTTCCGGCCGTATCCCATATTGTAAGCGCGAATCATTTAGCGCTCCATATGACGGAGCGAAAGGGAGAGCTTGTAACGCCAACAGGTGCAGCAATTGCAGCCGCAATCAAAACAAAAGATAAACTTCCGAAGAGCTTTACTATTTCCAAAATAGGAACAGGAGCAGGGAAGAGAAATTATGAAGCACCAAGTCTGCTTCGTGCGATGTTGATTCGGGAAGAGAGCGCTGTATTGCAGGATCAAATTATAAAATTAGAAACCAATATAGATGATTGTAGTGGGGAGAATCTTGGATATGTGATGGACATGTTGCTTCAGGCAGGTGCCAGAGATGTTCACTATATTCCTGTTTTTATGAAAAAAAACAGACCGGCATACCAGCTGACAGTACTCTGCGCAGAGCAAGAGTCAGATCAGTTAGAAGCTATTATTTTTGCGGAAACAACCACTATTGGGATACGGAAAGTCCGTATGGAGCGAAGTGTCTTAAAACGTGAGGGGAGGGAGATTGAGACCTCTTTAGGAAAAGCTTGCGTGAAAATATGTGATTGGAACCAGGACCGAAGAGTTTACCCAGAGTACGAAAGTGTGGTCAGACTCTGCAAAATAAATAAAATGCCTTTTCGGGATGTATACCAGTTAATTGAAAGGGAGACCTATGGAAAATTTAGAGAATAAAAGAAAAAAAATCATAGATTTATTTTCACAGTATACCAGGGAAGATACAATGATTGCATTCTCTGGCGGTGTAGATAGTAGCCTTCTATTAAAGCTGGCCTGTGAACAGGCAACAAAAAATGGAACAAAGGTATATGCCTACACCATTCATACCATGTTGCATCCAATGGAAGAATTGGAAATTACAGAGAGAATCACCAAAGAGATGGGTGCAATTCACAGAGTCATTCAAGTGGATGAACTGGCTGAAGCTGGGATAGAAAACAATCCAGAGAACCGTTGTTATTTATGTAAAAAATGTATGTTTGGCAAACTAAAAGAGGAAGCTAAAGCACAAGGAATCTCTCGAATCATAGAAGGCACCAATCTGGATGATACGAAAGAATATCGTCCAGGGATTGCCGCATTAAAGGAGCTTGGTATTACCAGCCCATTGTTACTAGCTGAGTTTACCAAGGCAGATGTAAGGGCACTTGCTACAAAGCTTGGAATTTCCGTTTCAAACAGACCTTCATCTCCCTGTATGGCAACCAGGTTTCCTTACAACACATTGCTTGACAGAGAGCAGTTAAAAAAGGTGGAGCAAATAGAACAGCATATTAAAAATCTTGGATTCTATAATGTCAGAGCAAGAATCCATGATTCACTTGTAAGAATTGAAGTAGACGAGCGAGAGATTGAAAAGCTTGTAAATGAGAAGAAAAATCTGATCTGTTTTATCAAACAGCTGGGGTTTTATTATATCTCAATCGATCTGGAAGGATTTCGTTCTGGTAGTCAGGATATCAAAATGAATAGAGAGTAAATGGAATGATAGATGGAGGAAAGGAAAGGTTAACTATATGCATATGGCAGATGCACTCGTTGTACCAATTGTGGCGGGTACGATGTATGCCTGTTCTACTTTGACAGCAGGCTATTCGATTAACAAAATCAAATTATCGGAAGAGGCAAGAAAAATACCGGTTATGGGGGTCATGGGAGCGTTTGTTTTTGCAGCCCAGATGATCAATTTTACCATTCCAGGAACAGGCTCCTCAGGTCATCTTGGAGGAGCGGTCATGCTCTCTGCAATTCTTGGTCCCTATGCAGCATTTATTACAATGATTGGTGTTCTGATGGTACAGTGTCTGTTGTTCGCAGATGGAGGCTTGCTTGCACTTGGATGCAATATCTGGAATATGGCCTTCTATGGATGCTTTATCAGTTCCTTTCTCATCTGGAAACCAATCATGGGAAAAGGATTCTCTAAGAAAAAAATAATGATTGCCTCCATTCTCGCCTCCATTGTTTCATTGCAGTTGGGAGCGTTCTCAGTTGTGCTGGAGACAACTGCTTCTAGGATAACGGAACTGCCTTTCGTAGCATTTGTATCAATCATGCAGCCAATCCATCTGGCAATTGGCCTTGTGGAAGGGCTGATTACGGCACTCGTTCTGATTTTTCTCTATGAAGCAAGACCAGAATTACTATGGTCAGGGAAAGAAGAGAATACAAACAAGACAAAACCGGGAAGGCTTTCTTTTCGGAAGACAATTGCGGTGCTTGTGCTTTTAACAGTAATCATCGCAGGTGTCATTTCATTGTTTGCATCTGCATTTCCAGATGGGCTGGAGTGGTCAATCAGTAAGGTCGCTGGAGGTGCAGAATTGGAAAATGAGGGAGGTTTACATACCTTACTTGCAAAATTGCAGGAGAAGACGGCGCTTTTTCCTGACTATGCTTTTCGAGAATCAGATGCTGCGCTTGGGACTTCTTTTTCAGGAATCCTTGGAGGCGTAGTCGTACTTTTGCTCTGCATTCTGATTGGGAGAATGATAAAATGGATTCGAAAGAGAAGAGTGACTCCAAATGAGTAATCGAAACTCCGTTTTAAAGGAAATTCATCAAATAGATGATTATATGCAAAGGGTAACGATTATGACTTCGATTCATCCTTGCGCAAAGTTATTGGTGACAGTCTGTTATCTGGGCATTTTGGTCTCGTTTCCCCAATATGATCTATCAGGGCTTCTGGCGATGGGGATTTATCTGATTGTAGTTTACCAGTTGGGGGATATTTCCATCAAAAAAACAGCCTGGGGACTGAAAGAGATTTTCCTCATGCTACTTTTGTTAGGGGTAGCGAATTTGTTTTTTGATAGAGAGGTACTTGCCATATGGGGAGGCATTGAAGTGACTGGGGGAATGCTTTCTTTTATAACCCTTTATCTAAAAGGAATCTTTGCGCTTTTGGCATCCTATGCTTTGATTGCAACGACAGGAATTGAGAATATCTGCTATGCACTACAGGTGTTCCGGCTTCCAAGGATTATGATTACAGTTATCCTTCTGATTTATCGTTATCTGGTTATGTTCTTAAAAGAAGTGGAACGAATTTCCCTCGCTTATTCGATGCGTGCACCAGGGCAAAAGGGAATCCATCGAAAGGCATGGGGATCACTGGTTGGAAATATGTTAATCAGAAGTATCGATCGTTCACAGACTGTATATGAAAGTATGGAGCTAAGGGGATTTGGTGGAGAGTTCCAATTAAAGAAAAAAGAGAACATCAGTAGCAGTAGAAGTTTTGGCTATGCATTTTTTGCAAGTCTGTTTCTTCTGGTGTTTAGAATCTTTCCAGTATTTGAGTGGATTGGTTTGCTGATTTGAGAGAAAGGTATGGGACCTGAAATGGCATTAATTGAACTGGAAAGCCTGCGCTTTTCTTATCATAAAACAAGCGAAAAGTACAGACAAATGATATTGGACGGGATTTCTCTTTCGATAGAGAGGAATGAAACTGTTGGTGTAATTGGTCATAATGGGGCAGGAAAATCTACCCTGCTGAAACTGCTCGTTGGAATTGAAAGTACCTATACAGGGACGGCACGTGTGTTTGGCAGAACGATATCGAGAGAAAATCTTAAGGAAATCAGAAAAAAAATCGGATATGTATTCCAGGATTCTGACAGCCAGCTTTTCATGACAACGGTCTATGGAGACGTAGCATTTGCCCCTGAAAATTACGGATTCAGCCAGGAAGAAGTGAAAAAGAGAACCCAGGATGCACTAAAAAAGGTGCATATGGAGCAGATGGCAGAGAAAAGAATCTATCAGCTCTCGGGAGGAGAAAAGAAACTAACTGCAATCGCGACTGTTCTTCCCATGCAACCAGAGATTATCCTTCTGGATGAACCATCAGTTGCACTTGACCCCAAGAACAGACGCAATCTAATCCATGTATTAAATGAAATTCAGACAACCAAGATAATTGCATCCCATGATCTTGATTTTATTTATGACACCTGCAAAAGAACAATCCTGCTTGATGAGGGAAAAGTTGTAGCTGACGGGGAAACGCAAACATTGCTACAAGACAAAGAACTCCTTGTAGCACATGGATTGGAACTGCCGCTATCCTTTTCAAGACGCTAGGCAGATTACAGTACGAGCTGATTCGTTAAAATCATTTGGCTTGATAGTAAACTACAATAACACACGAATAAAGTCGTCCAGATTTTTCTTGGAGATACCAATTCCTTCTACGGAAGGCAACACGGAATGCTCTGAAATATAGTGTGGAACGACTTCTATTTTGTGCTGTGAAAAAGCGACTGCATTTGTGTGTTTTAATGCATCTGCATACTGACTTGAACTAATTTCTTTTACAAACAGGTCTGGTTCTATCAGATCTTTAACTGCATTTGCCAATTCCTGAATCTCTTCAATATTGATGCGGTCGACAAAATGGGAATGAAAGATTTTTTGATTGTATTCCCACAAGTCAACACCCAGGTCTTTTGCTAAAAACATGCCTTGAATACACAGATCGCTGTGCTTACCGTGCCGTTCTGGTCTTGGATGAATCTCACAGGGATGAAAATCAATTACAAGGTCATTTTTTTCTTTTTTTAATTCTAATAAATCCTGAAAACTTCGATAACAGAATGGACAGATATAATCAAAATAAAATTCAACTGGTTTCATTGGTATACCTCCTTGGTCGAGAATGTGAATGATTTATTTCATGATAAACTGTTGCGTTCTTTGTTTCAAGTGAAAGAAAAATTAAATTTTTTAAAAGTAAACATTGTGATAGAAAAAGTATCAGTAGAACTTTTTTGGAAAAGGCAATAAACAGACTTCAATTTACGATATCATTGATTATTAAATAACAAGCGATTGACATAAGAAAAAAAGCAAAATGGATGAAAGTATGGCATGGTCAAAGGAATGACTATGCTATTTTTTTGGATAAAATAAGAAAGAATAATAAAATTAAAAAATATATACAAAAAAATGGGGATAAAAACTAGTAATATGTACTGAATATATGTCAACCGGTTGACACATAAAAAAAGAAGTGTTATTTTGTAATTACAACAAGCGCAGTTGTGTAAATGGATGAGTTTATCGGGAAATGGGAAAAGTTACGATAATGGTATTTTAGATGGAGGAAACAGATGAAAGTGAAAAAGTTAATAGCATTACTGGCAGTTTCAAGTATGGTTATGGGGTTAGTAACAGGTTGTGGCAATACGGAAAGTTCACAGACACAAGGAGCTGTGGCGGAAGAAACAGTTGAAGCAGTAGAGGAAGCAACAGAAGAAGTAGCTGCCGAAGAGACAGCACAGGAAAGTACAGAAGTATCAGCAGACCTGTCTGGAACGGAAATTTCTTTTTTAAACAGCAAGGGTGAGATACAGGCTGCATTAGAAGAAATGTCAGCAGCTTTTGAAGAAGAAACAGGAATCAGTGTTGAAATCATTGCATGCGGAGCAGGAGAATCACCATACACTAAGATTACCAGTTCCTACAATTCAGGAACAGCACCTACGATGGCAATGCTTGATACAACAGATATCGTTGCACTGGCAGAAGAGTATGCATTGGATCTAACTGGTGAAAAATGGGTTGGTGAATGCGAAAATCAGGTAACTAAGATTAATGATAAAGTGTATAGCTTCCCATTTTGTGTAGAAGGAAGAGGACTTATTTACAATAAAGCAGCGATTGAAAAAACTTTAGGAAGTGATTTCGATCCGACGAGTATTAACTCTTATGATGCCTTGAAGAAGTTGTTGGAAGAATTACGTGCAGCAGGCATGGAGAGTCCGGTTGTTATCTCAAAAGAAGACTGGTCACTTGCAGCACATCAGCTTGGTTTTATCTATGATACCTACGATGGAACGACAGCAGGCAGCGCAGAGCTGATTTCAAAACTTGAGGACGGTTCCCAAAAGGTAGAAGAGTATGAAAGATTCAATCAATTCATAGAGACACTTGATCTGCTTCTTGAGTACAATATTAATGGAGAAGATCCACTTGGAGCACTCTATGAGCAAGATCCTATTTTTCTTGCAGATGGAGAGGTAGCAATCTGGGCAAATGGATGTTGGGCATGGCCAAACATTGCAGAAGCAGGTGCGTTGGCAACCGATGAATATGGTTTCTTACCATTTGTTTTAGGAAATGATACGACTGATTTTGCTAATACTGGAGTACAGGCAGCAGCATCCAAACAGGTCATGATTGATGCAGTACAGGCTACAGATGTACAAAGAGAAGCAGCAAAAGCGTTCCTTAACTGGGTAGTATACGCCGAAAATGGACAGAAAATGTTAGTGGAAAATGCTGCGATTATCCCAGCCTGTTCTAACAATGTAAATGAAGCGCTTGATCCACTTGGAAAAGATATCCAGACAAGATTAGAATCTGGAAATGTATTTTCTTCTTCCTTTATTGCACCTTCAGATCATTGGAGTGTACTAGGAGCATCAATGCAAAAATACATTGCAGGGGAATCTACAAAAGAAGAACTTGCAGCTGAAATCAATACATACTGGACATCACAGAAATAAAGTTTTCGAATGAAACAGGTAGGTTTATGTGCATGATCTGCTGCAGGGCGTCATGAAGTGACGCCCTGCAGAGGATTAAAATCTTCCATACTGGTAAAAGAACCAGAAGCAGGAAAGGGAATTAATATGGGAAGCATGGGGAGAAAAACAGGAGAAAAATTTAAAAATCTGCTTATTTTTGCTTTACCTGGATGTTTTGCATTCTTTGCAGTTGTAATTATGCCTTTTTTATACGGATTTTATTTGACATTGACTGACTGGGATGGAGTCAGCCAAGTAAAAAATATTATAGGGGGTGCAAATTATATTGCTGTTTTTCAGGATGCACAGTTTTGGTCATCAATGGGGTTGACACTAAAATATGTCTTTTTTTCCGTTATACTGGTGAATTTGCTGGCATTTATCCTTGCATATGCCTTAACGAATGGTCTTAAGGGACAGAATTTTTTCAGGACAGGATTCTTCACACCCAACTTGATTGGTGGTGTGGTATTAGGGTTTATCTGGCAGTTTGTATTCTCGAGAGTACTGGTTAATGTCGGAGAAGCAACTGGCTGGGGCATTTTTTCCTCTTCCTGGTTATCAGATCCTGGTAAGGCATTCTGGTCACTGGTTGTCGTGACGGTCTGGCAATTATCCGGGTATATGATGTTGATTTACATTGCAGGATTCACAACTCTTTCGACAGATGTTCTGGAAGCGGCAAGTATAGACGGTGCAACCGGATTTCAGAAAATGAAAAGTATTATGGTTCCGCTTATGGTTCCTTCTTTTGTAATCTGTTTATTCCTGACTCTTTCAAGAGCGTTCATGGTCTACGATGTGAATCTCACGTTGACAGGTGGTGAACCCTATGGAACAACAAGACTGGTTGCCATGCATGTGTATGAAAAAGCATTTACCTCCCGCAATTATGGGGTAGGGCAGGCAGAAGCTCTTTTCCTATTTTTAATCGTAGCCTGCATTAGTGGACTGCAGATTTATCTGGGTAAAAGGAAGGAGGTTGAAGCATGAAGAAAAATCAAAAAAAAGTTGGAGGAAGCAAAAGAACGGCCCTGGAAGGACTTGGGTTTGCTGCGGTTGCAATTCTGTTTTTGCTTTATATGGTTCCCTTTGTACTGATTTTGTTCAACTCCTTCAAACAAAAACGAGATATTATTACCAATCCGTTTTCTCTCTATGCAAAAAAAGGGTACAGCCTTACAAATTATATAGAGGCATTTGAAAAGATGGACTTTATAAAAGCATTTGGCAACTCATTTCTGATTACAGGACTGAGTACAGTACTTGTAATTCTACTGGCTTCCATGGTGGCGTATTACTTTACAAGATCTAAAAATTTGTTTTCAACTGTTATGTTTTCCATGATGGCAGCGTCTATGATTATTCCATTCCAGGCAATCATGATTCCGTTGGTTTCTATCTATGGCGCCAGGCTACATCTGTTGAATAATAGGTTTACTTTAATCTTCATGCACACTGGATTTGCAATGAGTATGTCGGTTTTTATTTACCATGGATTTATCAAGAGCAATATTCCAATATCGCTTGAAGAAGCAGCATGTATTGACGGATGCACTAAAACGCAGACTTTTTTTAAGGTAGTCTTTCCTTTATTAAAGCCTACAACAACGACGTTGGTAATACTCAATGTATTGGCATTTTGGAATGATTATCTGCTACCGTCGCTCGTGCTTGGCAGAAAGCAGATTTTTACATTACCCTTGTCGACCTATGCTTTTTATGGAACCTATTCTGCAGACTATGGGGTCATTATGGCGGCACTCGTATTGACCGTTGCCCCGATTCTAATACTTTATTTATTTCTCCAGAAGCAGATTATCAGCGGAGTGATCGCTGGAGCAGTAAAGTCTTAATATAGAAAGGAAGGGCAGTTGCCCGGATAGTAATGCTGATATGAATAAGAAAAAAATAGAAAATAAATGCATGCTGATCACGTATTCAGATTCACTCGGAAAAAATCTGAAAGAACTAAAGTATGTACTAGACCGTCATTTCATGAATGCAATTGGAGGAGTTCATATCCTGCCTTTTTTCCCATCTTCAGGAGATAGAGGATTTGCACCCATGGATTATCATAAAGTATCTCCGGAATTTGGAGACTGGAATGATATTGAAGAGCTTTCCGAACAATATTATCTCATGTTTGACTACATGATTAATCACATTTCAGCACAGAGCGAATATTACAGGGATTTCTTAGAGAAGAAGGATCATTCGGTCTATAGAGATTTATTTATACGCTATCAGGATTTCTGGGAGGGTGGGGAACCAACGGAGCAACAGGTTGACGTGATCTATAAGAGAAAGCCACGAGCTCCTTATGTTGATGCCAGGTTTGCAGATGGAACAACGGAAAAAGTATGGTGTACCTTTGATGAAGAGCAGATTGATATCAACTGCAAGAGTGAAACTGCAAAACAATTTATCAGAGATAATCTGATTACGCTTTGCAGCCATGGAGCTACGATGATTCGCCTTGATGCTTTTGCTTATGCCACCAAAAAAGCGGGAACAAGCTGCTTTTTTATCGAACCAGATGTGTGGGATTTTTTAAAGGATTGTGAAGAGGTGATAAAGCCATTTGGAGCGCAACTACTCCCTGAGATTCATGAACATTTTACCATGCAGACTAAGATTGCAGACAAAGACTATTATGTGTATGATTTCGCATTGCCGCTACTTTTGATCAATGCGATCTATTATGGAAAGACGAAATACTTGAAGAACTGGCTCAGCATATGCCCAAGGAAACAGTTTACAACGCTGGATACCCATGATGGAATTGGGGTTGTAGATGTGAAAGATCTGCTTCCGGATGAAGAAATTGAAAGAACAAAAGAAGACATTTTTCAATTTGGAGCCAATGTGAAGAAGATTTATAACACGGCCGCTTATCAAAATCTGGATATTTATCAGGTGAATTGCTCTTACTATTCAGCACTTGGAGATGATGATTATGCTTACCTACTGGCACGGGCAGTCCAGTTTTTTGCACCAGGTATTCCGCAGGTTTATTATGTGGGTCTTTTGGCTGGAAAAAATGACCTCAAACTACTGGAAGAAACAAAAGTTGGGCGAAATATTAACAGACATTACTACTCGCTTGAAGAAATAGAAGAACAGGTGCAGGTTCCTGTGGTTCAAAAGCTGTTGGCGCTTATGGAATTTCGAAATACACACCCTGCTTTTGACGGAGAGTTCATTCTGAATGAAAGTGATGAATCAACAATACACATTATTCGTACTGCAGGAGAACACCGAGCTGAATTAAAGGCAGACTTTATGACAAAAAGAATGGAAATACGATATTCGGATCACAATCAAATGAAACGATTGGAAGTATAATTTATATGGAGCATAGAATCATAATTAGGAAAGAAATACTTTTTATTCCAATTCAGGTTACTTCACCGGAAGTACTGGTGGAGTTTTTTTTGGAGGAAGAAGACGGTACTTTTTTAAAAGAATTTGAATTCTGGATTCCTGTTGGAACGTGTCAGGAAGATGTAACATATCGATGTGACTATTATGCCCGTTTTCCGGTAAAGAAATTTACCGATAAAACTATAATCCTGAAGGGAGATGTTCCAGAAGCTTTCCTAAGTGAAATCAGAAATGAAGACAATTTGGAACAAGAGCCTCTGGAACGCCCTTCCATCCATTTCACATCTGGTCGTTCCTGGATCAACGATCCAAACGGCCTGTGTTTTCATGATGGCGTATATCATCTTTATTTTCAATATAATCCATTTCATATCAAATGGAATAATATGTGCTGGGGGCATGCAATCAGCAGGGATCTGCTGCACTGGGAAGAAAAAGATCCAGTCTTATTTCCCGATGAACATGGTATGATTTTTTCCGGGAGTGCAATTTTGAACGAAAGAGGATGCCTGGGATTTGCGAAGGATGCCTTGCTCTATTTTTATACTGCAGCAGGAGAAAGTAATGCCTGGGCAAAAGGAAAAGATTCCACACAACGGATGGCGGTAAGTTTTGATGGCGGAAACACGCTGATTAAGACGGAACTTGGAATAGTGCCGTCAATCGGGCGGGAAAGCAGAGATCCGAAGGTATTCTGGCATGAGAAGACGCAAAGCTACATTATGAGCCTTTGGATTGAAAAAAATGAATTTGCGATTTTACGTTCAGATAATCTGGAGTCATTTGCAATCTCACAGCGCTTTTCGTTAGAAGGAGCCTGGGAGTGTCCGGACCTTTTTTGTCTCAAAGATGATGAGGGAAATGAGAAGTGGATTTTCTGGAGTGCCGATGGATTCTATTATTTTGGGACGTTTGATGGCTATCAGTTTCTCACAGATGGGAAGCGAAATCTAGCATACATGAATGCAGTTCCTTATGCAGCACAAACCTATTCGGGCTTGAAGGACCGCATTATTTCGGTGCCATGGCTTCGTATGGAGTTTGAAAATGTGGATATACAGGTTGACTCAAGCCAGGAAAATCCAGATCAAGACGGATACAACGGCAGAATGTATACAGGTGCAATGGGAGTGCCACGGGAGCTTAAGTTAATCAAAATAGAGGAGGAATGGAAACTTTCACAGGATTACACGGAAGAGTTGTATAGGAACAGACAGGAGCGAAAGGTTTGGAAGATGATTGACACGGATGTGCAGGAGCCGATTCGGGTTGAAGTGAGTGCAAAATGCCCTGTTTTGTTAGAGTGGAAGTGGGACAATGATTCTGGAGCAAAAGAGGTAATACAACTGAACGTCTGTGGAGTGGATGTTGTGTACCATTCCCTCAAAGGGGAGCTCATAGTTGGTGAAAAAGTCGTTAGGATTGGTTGTGGAATCTGTGACTTTTCCTTTCTTATTGATGATGTAATATTTGAAGTGACTGCAAATCATGGTATAATAGTGGGAGCATTTGAGCTGAAAAAAGACAGTAACACTATTTTGTTAAGTGGCAATGAAATGGCAGAGTGGAAAGTCTATCAAATTCACTAAGAAAGAGGATGAATATGGCAACCTTAAAGGATGTGGCAAAAGAGACAGGACTGACAGTCAGCACTGTTTCAAGGGTATTAAACAACAGAGGGTATATCAGTGAGGAAACCAGAAAAAATGTATATTTGGCTATGGAAACATTGAACTATCATCCGAATGAACTAGCCAGGTCATTATCTAAGAAGTCCACCTTTACAATTGGAGTGATTGTACCCCATATCAGACATCCTTACTTTGCAGAACTGATTAGCAATCTTGAGAATGAAGCCTATCTTCGTAAATATAAGATTCTATTGTTTAATTCTCAGGATAAAAATGAGAGAGAAAAAGAATATCTGGAGATGTGTAACCGTAACAGAGTTTCTGGAATCATCATTTGCAGCGGGAATATTGAAATGACAGAATTTAAAGGGCTGAATGTACCGCTGATTACAATAGAGCGTTATCTTGAAAATGGAACAGCAATGGTAGAATGTGACAATTACCAGGGTGGAAAAATAGCGGCCAGGCATCTGATTGAAAGAGGCTGCAGGCATTTGATTCACTTTAGTGGGGTTCGCGAAACTGCCATGCCGGCAGACAAAAGAGCAACCGGATTTGAAGAGGTATGCATGGAAAATAAGGTTTCCCATACAGAAATCGTTACCAGCGCGAATCAGTATCATGCATTAGAATATCATGATTTCATTGAAAAAGTATTAAAAGAGTATCCCAAAACGGATGGTATTTTTGCAAGTAGTGATCTGATCGCGGCACAACTGATTCAGGTATGCTCCAAGCTTAAGATTGCTATCCCAAATCAGATGAAAATCGTGGGATTTGACGATGTAAATGTCGCATCTTTAACAACACCCAGAATCACTACAATACGCCAACCAATTAAGGAAATGGCACGTGTGGCAATCGAACTTATGATATCAGCGAGTGAGGGAAACATAACACCAAGCCAAACAGTGCTCCCAGTTACACTTGTAGAAAGAGAGACTACATAAATTTATTTTTTACCATAAATAAGGGAACGTGATAAAACAGGAAATGCCAAAAGGTATTTCCTGTTTTTTTGTTATAAATTACCAGAAGTAAAAAACAGGTATTGACAAATATTATTCACGATAATATACTATGCCTATGGAAATGGTAGGAAATAAATTAAAACAGAAATAAATCATAAAATATTAAAAAAGGAGGAGTCAGATATGAAGCAAATATTATGTTTTGGAGATTCAAATACTTACGGTCTGATTCCTGGAAGTACACGTCGTTTCAAATGGGAGCAAAGATGGACGGGACGTCTGGAACAAAAACTGGGGCGTGATTTCCGAATGATAGAAGAAGGCCTATGCGGTAGAACGACGGTGTTTGAGGATGCATTAAGGAGTGGTAGAAAAGGGTGTACTTATTTACCAGTACTGTTGGAAACACATGCTCCCTTAGATGGAGTCATCCTAATGCTTGGAACCAATGACTGTAAGGCAGTGAATCATGCATCAGCAAAAGTGATTGGAAAGGGAATTGAGAAATTAATTCTACAAATCAGAGCGTTTAGTAAAGAAATTCCCATTCTATTGATTTCACCAATTTTATTAGGCGAAACTGTATGGAAAAAAGAATTTGATCCAGAGTTTGACACGAAATCAGTGGTTACAGCCAGACAATTAAAAGAGGAGTATCAAAAAATAGCAGAGCAGTACGGTTGTTGGTTTCTGGCAGCATCTGAGTTTACATTGCCAAGTAATCTTGATTTAGAACACCTTGACGAAGTGGGGCATCAGAAATTGGCGGATGCAATTTATGAGAAAGGTCAGGGATTTTTCACTTATGGATCTTGAATTTATACTTGAATTTAGCCCGATGTATCTGGAAGCAGCAATGCTTACAATTCGAATTGCACTGATTGGTATTGTAGCTTCCTTTATCACTGGATTGTTCTGTAGCATTGTGAAGTATTTGAAAATTCCAGTTCTAGTGCAGTTCATCAATCTGTATATTGAACTTTCCCGGAACACGCCATTATTGATACAACTCTTTTTTTTATATTTCGGACTTCCAAAGATAGGAATCCTATTGAGTTCTGAAAGTTGCGCGATTATCGGATTAACTTTTCTAGGAGGAAGTTATATGGCAGAAGCACTTCGCACAGGAATTGATCAGGTTACAAAGATTCAGACGGAATCAGCCTTTAGTCTTGGAATGAAAAAATCTCAGGTCATCAGATATATTATACTCCCACAGGCATTCACGACATCAATTCCGGCGCTATGTGCAAATATGATTTTCCTGATCAAAGAGACTTCTGTATTTAGCGTAGTTGCGCTTGCGGATTTGATGTATGTGGCAAAGGATTTAATTGGAATTTATTATAAAACAGACGAAGCGCTTCTTATGCTGGTGCTATCTTATCTGCTTCTCCTGCTTCCAATATCAGTTATTTGCTCGATGGTCGAAAGGAGGATGCGATATGCAGGATTTGGGAATACAGGTACTGTTTAGAGGAACTAATTTCTTAAGACTCTGGCAGGGGCTATGGGTATCCTTGCAAATTGCAGCAATATCAATGTTGTTTTCTGTGATACTTGGAATTTTTCTGGGAATGATTATGACGGGCAAGAATAGAATTGTAAGATTGTTGTGTCGTATTTATCTGGAAACAGTTCGAATCATGCCACAGCTTGTATTGTTGTTTTTGGTCTATTTTGGGACAGCAAAGCATTTTGGACTTGATTTATCAAGTGAAGTTTCAGCTGTGATTGTCTTTACTTTTTGGGGAACAGCAGAAATGGGAGATCTGGTAAGAAGTGCATTTTTATCTATTCCGTCACACCAATATGAAAGTGGATATGCTCTTGGACTTCAAAAATGGCAGGTGTTTTTCCACATCATGATTCCACAGACAGTAAGAAGATTATTGCCTTCCTCAGTTAATTTGCTGAGTAGGATGATTAAGACAACCTCGCTTGTGGTCTTGATTGGAGTTGTAGAAGTAGTCAAAGTAGGAAAACAGATTATAGATGCGGCAAGATATGATGTGCCAACTTCAGCATTATGGGTATATGGAACTATCTTTTTTATGTACTTTCTTATTTGTTTTCCATTTTCAATCGCATCCTCCTATTTAGAGAAAAGACTGAAAGACTAGTTTGATTACGAAACCTTTCATGCATAAAAGATAGGTCGGAAAAAGAAAAAGAATAATTAGAAGAAAAGGATTAAAAATAAATGGAGAATCATCTGATACTAGAGACCCAGGAGTTATCAAAATCATACGAGAACCAGAAAAATGTTCTAAATGGAATCAACTTTTCCATTCAGACAGGAGAAGTTGTTGTGATTGTTGGACCATCAGGGTGTGGGAAAAGTACTTTTTTGAGATGTCTTAATATGCTTGAACCGATTGATGCAGGTGTCATTCGTTTAGATGGAAAAGAGATACATCAGGATTTCAAAAAAGCACACCTGATTCGAGAAAAAGTAGGGATGGTATTTCAAAGCTATGAGCTATTTCCACACAGGACGGTTCTCGACAATATTATACTCGCACCCATAAAAGTGCAGAAGAGAAAGAAAGAAGATGTTACCAAAGAGGCAGTTGCCTTGCTTACAAGAGTTGGACTATTCGAAAAAAAAAGTGCTTATCCAAGACAACTTTCAGGTGGGCAGAAGCAGAGAGTTGCAATTGTAAGGGCATTGATCATGCATCCAGAGATTTTATTACTTGATGAAATTACGGCAGCACTTGATCCGGAGATGGTAAGAGAAGTATTGCAGGTTGTGTTACAACTGGCAAAAGAAGGTATGACAATGATTATAGTGACACATGAAATGGGGTTTGCAAAGGCAGTTGCGGATCGCGTACTCTTTCTGGATCAGGGACAGGTGGTGGAAGAAGCAGCACCGTTTGAATTTTTTACTTACCCTAAGTCTGAAAGAGCAAAACAGTTTCTGAATACGTTTCATTATGAAGCGATTGAGATATAAAAAAACAGGAGGAATGATTATGAGGAAGAAAATTTTAGGGACTATTGTTTCAGCAGTTTTATTGACAGGGATTCTGACAGGGTGCCAGGCGGCTGCAGATAGTAGTCAGACAGCACAGGTGGAAACAGAAGAAGTGACAGAAGAAGTAACAGAAGAAGTAACAGAAGAAGTGACAGAAGAAGTAGCACAAGAAGAGGCAGCAACAGGAGGAATAGCACGTTCGATTGAAGAAATCAAGAACGATGGTAGCATCAAAATTGGCGTATTTAGTGATAAAAACCCATTTGGTTATGTAGATGAGAATGGTGTTCCACAAGGATATGACGTCTATTTTGCAAAAAGAATCGCAAAAGATTTATTGGGTAGTGAAGAGGCAGTAGAATTTGTGTATGTAGAAGCAGCAAGCCGTGTAGAATATCTGTTGTCTGCCAAAGTAGATATTATTCTTGCTAATTTCACGGTAACTGAGGAACGCAGCCAGCAGGTTGATTTTGCACTTCCTTATATGAAGGTTGCGCTTGGTGTAGTTTCACCCGAGGGTGCACTGATTACAGATCCAGAACAATTGAAAGACAAAACCTTGATTATCGTAAAAGGGACGACAGCAGAAACATTTTTTACAGAAAATTATCCAGAAGTGGAACAGCTGAAATTTGATGAATATCAGGAAGCATATGATGCACTTCTTGATGGAAGAGGCGATGCGTTTTCAACCGATAACACGGAAGTACTTGCATGGGCGATTCAAAATAAAGGGTTTGCGGTAGGAATAGAATCGATTGGAAGTCTTGATAGTATCGCGCCAGCAGTTCAAAAAGGGAATACAGAACTTTTAAACTGGATTAACGATGAAATTAAAGCACTTGCAGGCGAACAATTTTTCCATGCAAACTATGATGCAACCTTAAAATCCGTTTATGGAGACAGCATTAATCCAGATAACCTTGTTGTAGAAGGCGGCGTGATAGAATAAACTGGATGTTATAAAAAAGAATCATCGGAATTGTATGATAAGAGTAGAGAGATAGTTCCTTTTACAATTTATAAATGAGCCGGAATATTAGATGAAATATTCCAGCTCATTTACTTTCCTGTCAAATATAGAAAAAAACTATAACAAATGATAGAAAATAACTAATAACTGTAATGAATAAAAACAAGTATAATGAATCAAAACATAGCAAAAAGGTAGGAATTTAAAATTGAAAAATACAGAGTATGAAATTTCAACAAAATGTCTCTATGGGAATGGTGAAAAATTAGCATGTGATCAATCAGGTGCAGTAAGTTTTCCAATCTATCAAAGTGCAACCTTCTCTCATTTTGGTGTGGGAGAGGGAACGGGATATGATTATAGCAGAATGCAGAATCCAACAAGGGAACAGCTTGAAAATGTTGTGACCTCTTTAGAAAAGGGTCTTGATGGAATTGCTTTTTCCAGCGGGATGGCAGCGATTTCAGCGGTGATGGAGCTTTTCGAACCTGGTGACCATATTATTACAGATCAGGATTTATATGGAGGAAGCCTGCGGTTATTTCAGAATATCAATCAAAAAAATGGATTATTATTCAGTCACATTTCTTTTCGGGAAGAAAAGCTGGAAAATCATATCACAGAAAAGACAAAAGCGATATTGATTGAAACACCCTCTAATCCCATGATGAATATAATTGACATTCAAGAAATAGCGAAAATATCGCATCAAAATCACCTGCTCTTTATCGTGGATAATACCTTTTTATCTCCTTATTTTCAAAATCCATTAGACCTGGGAGCAGATATTGTAATACACAGTGGGACAAAATATCTGGGAGGGCATAACGATACCATTGCAGGATTCGCAATTACCTCATCACGGGAAATTGCATCTAAACTAAGATATATCATGAAAACAACAGGTGCAGGATTATCTCCGTTCGATAGCTGGTTGATTCTTAGAGG
>CANRNK010000027.1 GCA_947631985.1 uncultured Lachnospiraceae bacterium
CCGTATCATCCCCTATACTGATATCCACTTTACTTTCTACAATATCAGTAATCATTTTGTAGATTACATCACGCATGCTTTCTCCATCAAGCACACGTCGTCTCTCTGCATAGATGATTTCTCTTTGTTCATTCATAACCTGATCATATTCAAGGAGATTTTTTCTGATGCCAAAGTTATTATTCTCAATTTTTTTCTGTGCTGTCTCAATTGCATTGGTCAGCATTTTGTGCTCTATTTCCTGATTCTCAGGAATTCCCAAGGTGTTAAACATTGTAATCAGTCTCTCAGAGCCAAACAGTCTCATTAAATCATCTTCTAACGAAATATAGAATCTTGATTCTCCAGGATCTCCCTGACGTCCTGCACGACCTCTCAACTGGTTATCAATACGTCTTGATTCATGACGTTCTGTACCAATAATCTTGAGACCACCGGCTTCTTTTGCTACCTCATCGAGTTTAATATCTGTACCACGGCCCGCCATATTCGTTGCAATCGTTACTGCGTTATGAAACCCTGCATCCGCAATAATTTCTGCCTCTAACTCATGGAATTTAGCGTTCAGAACTTTGTGTGGAATTCCTCTTTTGGTAAGTTTTGCACTCAATTCTTCTGAAGCTTCAATTGTAATTGTACCAACAAGAACTGGCTGGCCTTTTGCATGTGCCTCTTCCACTTCATTTACAATGGCATTGATTTTTTCTCTTTTTGTTTTATAAACACAATCCTGCCAGTCCTTCCTTGCAACGGGTCTGTTCGTTGGTATCTCAATAACATCCATTCCATAGATATCTCTAAATTCTTTTTCTTCTGTAAGAGCCGTACCCGTCATACCAGATTTTTTTCCAAATTTATTAAAGAAATTCTGAAATGTAATATTTGCAAGTGTTTTGCTTTCTCTTTTTACTTTAACGTGCTCTTTTGCTTCTATTGCCTGGTGAAGTCCGTCAGAATATCGGCGACCGGGCATAATTCTGCCGGTAAACTCATCTACAATCAATACCTGATCGTCCTTGACAACATAATCCTGATCTCTAAACATTAAATTGTGTGCACGCAGGGCAAGGATTGTATTATGTTGTATTTCAAGGTTTTCTGGGTCTGCCAGGTTTTCAATCTGGAAAAACCGTTCTACCCTCTCAACACCACGCGCGGTAAGGTTAACTACCTTATCCTTTTCATTTACAACAAAATCTCCAGATTCTTCCTGTTCAATTCCCATAATTGCATCAATCTTAGACAGGTCTTCCATATCTTTACCACGTTCAAGCTGGCGAGCCAGGATATCACAGGCTTCATATAATTTTGTTGACTTTCCACTTTGACCAGATATGATCAATGGTGTTCTTGCTTCATCGACAAGAACTGAATCAACCTCATCAATAATTGCGTAATGCAAATCACGAAGAACAAGTTGTTCTTTGTAGATCACCATATTGTCACGAAGATAGTCAAAGCCCAATTCATTGTTGGTTACATAAGTAATATCACATCCATATGCTGCTCTTCTCTCTTCTGAGTTTAATCCGTTTAAAACAACTCCAACAGAGAGCCCAAGAAACTCATGAACCTGACCCATCCACTCAGCATCACGTTTAGCAAGGTAGTCATTGACCGTTACAATTAAAACACCTTTTCCCTCTAGCGCGTTTAAATAGGCTGGCAGGGTTGATACAAGTGTCTTACCTTCACCTGTTCTCATTTCAGCAATACGACCCTGGTGTAAAATAAGTCCACCTATTAACTGAACGCGATAATGCTCCATAGTTAAGACCCTTCTTGCTGCCTCTCTAACGGTAGCAAATGCTTCCGGAAGCAGTTGATCAAGGGTCTCTCCATCTTCAAATCTCTTTTTATATTCTTTTGTTTTATTTCTAAGCTGTTCATCGCTTAATTCCATCATAGATGGTCTGAGTGCCTCAATCGCATCTACAGTTGCGACCTCTCTCTTTAATTCTCTTTCACTATGTGTCCCAATAATCTTCTCTATAATATTCATTACTGACTCCTATTCCGTACCGTTTCAGTCTGGAAAACTTCTTTCTATTCTATCAGATATATTTTATGAATTCAACACTTCCTTAATATATCCACAAAATGTTAATTTTCTCTTCATAATACTTTAAGTCTTTTGGATTGAACTTAGGTTTTTTTCTTTTTTTATGTTGTTTTTTATCTCTTTCCAAGTTAATTATGTTGTTTTCCGTTTTATATTTTGGTTTTATTTATCACCTCTCATCTTGACCTTTATTATAAGAAGTGTTACTATTTTAACAAAGATTTTTTTACCTAACAAATGTGAATAATAATAATTATGAGGTGGTAACAAATGAGTAAAAGTTTTAATGATTTATTATCTAAAGTTTCTGCATGCAGCATCAAAACAGTATCTGTTGCCGTTGCACAGGACGAAGCAGTTCTTGAGGCTGTAAAGGCCGCTAAGGAGAGAAATATCGCAAATGCGATTCTAGTGGGAGATCAGGACCAGATTATTGCAATTGCCAAAAAGATAGGGATGGATTTATCGGATTATACCATCCTGCACGAGCCCGACTCTGCCATGGCAGCTTTGAAAGCAGTTGAGCTTGTTCATAATAAACAAGCTGACATTTTGCTTAAGGGACTTGTTGACACCAAAACATTCTTAAAAAGTGTTTTGAATAAGGAAGTCGGTTTAAGAACCGATAAAATGATGAGCCATGTATGTGTATTTGAAATGGCAGGAATTGATCACCTTTTATTTTTTACTGATGTTGCATTTAACACTTATCCCACTCTTGAGGAAAAGGCAAATATTATCAGAAATACCGTTGAAATCGCCAAGGCTTGTGGGGTTACATTACCAAAGGTTGCCCCAGTATGCGCTGTAGAAGTCGTAAATCCAAAAATGCCTCCTACTGTAGATGCATATGAACTGACCCAAATGTACGAACGTGGTGAAATTAAAGATTGTATCGTAAACGGTCCCTTATCTATGGATCTTGCCCTTTCAAAAGAGGCAGCCAAACACAAAGGCGGTATTTCAAATCCAGTTATCGGTGCTGCAGACATTATTCTTTTCCCAAATATTGATGCAGGTAATATTGCCTATAAACTTTTGGTTCAATCAGGGGTTGCCAAAAACGGAAACATTCTGGTCGGTACTTCCGCACCTGTTATCCTGACCTCCCGTTCTGATAATTTTGAAGTTAAAGTAAACTCTATTGCTTTGGCTTCCGTCATTGCCGAGCATCTAAATTAATCCTAACAATTACCGAAAGGACTTCTACCATGTCAATCAAAAGTTTAATTATTAATCCAGGTTCCACCTCAACAAAAATCGGGGTATTCGAAGATGAAACCTTATTGTTCGATGAAACACTTCGTCATTCAACAGAAGAAATCTCAGCTTTTTCAAGTATTGTGAAACAAAAAGATTTTAGGAAAAATATCATACTGGACATCCTAAACCAGAGAAATTTTGATCTTTCAACCCTGAATGTTGTGGTTGGCAGAGGGGGAATGTTAAAACCTATCCCAGGGGGGACTTATCTCGTTACTGATGATTTGCTTGAAGACCTTAAAATTGGTGTTCAAGGTCAGCACGCCTCTAATTTAGGTGGGATAATTGCTCGTGAAATAGCAGATTCTCTTTCTTTGCCTTCCTTTATCGTCGATCCTGTCGTTGTGGATGAAATGGAATCTGTTGCAAGATATTCTGGTATTCCTGAAATTTCAAGAGTTAGTATCTTCCATGCTCTGAATCAAAAGGCCGTTGCAAAAAGATATGCAAAAGAAATCGGCAAATCCTATGAATCACTCAATCTGATTGTTGTCCATTTGGGAGGCGGTGTTTCTGTTGGTCCTCACCATAACGGAAAGATTATTGACATCTTTAATGCACTTGATGGAGATGGTGCCTTTTCGCCAGAGCGTTCCGGCAGTCTCCCATGCGGTGCTCTTGTCAAACTATGTTTCAGTGGCCAGTATACTGAAAAAGAAATCTACTCTAAATTAGTAGGAAAAGGTGGCTTCAATGCATATCTTGGCACTAACGATATGAGAGATGTCGAAAAAATGATGGATGATGGCAATGAAAATGCAAAAGCAGTTCGTGATGCATTCATCTATCAGGTGTGCAAAGATATTGGTGCAATGTCTACCGTTCTTAAGGGAAAGGTTGATCAAATCATAATCACTGGTGGAATCGCATATGGGAACCGGACGATTGAGTCAATCAGAGAACGCGTCGAATGGATTGCTCCTATTACCGTTTATCCAGGCGAAGATGAACTTCTTGCATTAGCACAGGGTGCAATCCGTGTCATGAACCATGAAGAAGAACCTATGAAATACTAATCTACTATTTTTAATGAGAAAAAAAATCCTCTGAATAATTTCAATTCAGTGGATTTTTTATTTCTGTCTTCTTTTATCTTTTATTTTCCAAATCTAATTACATTCCACGAGCATTTCCCCATACTCGTCTCAAAATATCCATCCTCAAAACGGTACTCTGTCTTTTCTTTTGGCATAACAGTTTCTTTCACGAGTGAATTGTAAGCTTTCATATCGTCATGTTCCATAATACTGTATTCTAGCACACGATATCCTTCAAATCCTCTGAGGTCTGCCTCGAACAGAACATTTTCATCCGTGTTTCTGTTTACCGCAAAAATAGTCACTTCTTCTTTCTCTTCATTATAGACAGCAATTGATTCAACATCTGTTACTTCTTCATGTTTTACTGTATCATGCTTTGTCGACGTCATGACTGGTAAAAGTGCGACACCTCGTCCGTATTTAGACACATGCATAAATGGATAGAAAATAGATTGTCTCCAAGCACCGCCTTCATCATCTGTCATGATTGGTGCAATTACATTAACCAGCTGTGCAAGACATGCCATTTTAACCCGGTCAGAGTGTTTTAAAAATGTAATCAGGATCAAACCAATCAGGAGTGCATCTTCAAAGGTATAAATGTCTTCCAATAAATGAGGTGCAATCTGCCACGGCCTTTTCTCCATGGTTTCACTATCTTCCTGCATCGCATGGAACCATACATTCCATTCGTCAAAGCTTAAATTCAGTTTCTTTTTACTACGTTTTTTTGCTTTTATATAGTCACATGCCGCGATTACAGTGTGTAAAAATTCTTCCAAATCCTGTGTTAGTGCCAGGAAATCTGCTGTATCATTGTCTGCATTCCCATAATACTGATGTAGGGAAATATAATCTACATAGTCATAGGTATAATCAAGCGTGGTTGCCTCCCATTCTGGGAACGTAGGCATTGCAATATTGGAACTTCCACATGATACAAGTTCAATAGAAGGGTCAATTAATTTCATTGCCTTTGCTGTTTCTTCAGCAAGTCTTCCATATTCTTTTGCTGTTTTATGACCAATCTGCCAAGGGCCATCCATTTCATTTCCAAGGCACCAGGTTTTAATATTATGTGGTTTTTCATAACCATGCTTAATTCTTAAATCACTATAGTAGCTACCCGACTCATGATTACAATACTCAAGTAAATTGCAGGCATCTCCAATTCCTCTTGTTCCAAGGTTGACCGCCATCATAACTTCCGAATTCACTTTTTTAGACCATTTAGCAAATTCGTTCAATCCAACTTCGTTTGTTTCAAGGCTTCTCCAGGCAAGCTCAAGACGTTTTTTACGTTCCAAAACCGGTCCCACACTGTCTTCCCAATAAAAATTAGAAACAAAATTTCCACCTGGATACCTTATAATCGGAACATCCAGTTCCTTAACCAATTCCATTACATCCTTGCGAAATCCATCTTCATCTGCACTTATATGACCAGGCTGATAAATTCCGTTGTAAACTGCTCTTCCAAGATGCTCGATAAAAGAGCCATAGATGCGTTTATCAATCTCTGCAATTTTTAATTCTTTATCAACTACCAGTTTTGCATTTTTATTGCTCATTATAACCCTCCACAAATCAAAGATCAGCCTTTTACTGCTCCTGTTGTCATTCCATCGATAAAATAGCTTTGAAACATTAAAAAGATAACAAAAATCGGAATAATGCCAAACATAGAACCTGCAATCAAGACATCATAATTATTGCCATATGGAGTCAGAAGTGTATTCAGACCAATAGGCAGTGTGAATTTATCGGCACTTCTAAATACTAGCATTGGCCACAGCATATTATTCCAGGAACCCATTGCGCACAAAATTGCCATTGCTGCAAACGCAGGTTTTGTAATCGGAAGCATAATTTTTACACAAATACCATATTCAGTTGCTCCATCGATGCGTCCTGCATCCAAAAGTTCCTTGGGCATCGTTGTAAGGTACTGACGAAAGAAGAAAATTGTGGATGCTGCGCACAACCCTGGCAAAATAACGCCTGCCGCTGAATCAATCAGTTTTAATGAAATCATCTCCTGATACAAAGGCAACATCAATATTTCGAAGGGTACCATCATTGTCGCAATTACAAGAAAAAACAATAGATTTTTCAACTTGAAATCATACATTGTCAACCCATATGCGATAAAAAAACAAATCATTAAAGTCAGTGCAACAGTTACCAGCGTTAAAACCATACTGTTTTTAAACCAGTTGAAATACTTTACAGAATCAGCGTTTCCGCTAAACAAATAAGTGTAATTACCAAGCGTCATCGTTGATACATCCAGATTAATACTGAGTCCTTTTCTAATCAACTCTGTTCCCGGTCTGAACGATGCAAGAAGTCCTGCAAACACGGGAAAAATCACAATACAACCTAGAAACGCAAACCAGGCGGTTGCAAGCAAAGAGCCAATTTTTCTTTTCATTGATACCCCTGGTTTTAGAGAGGAAACAGTTTTATTCATTCTATTTATCCTCCTTTTTAAATGTGCCATTCAGTGCAAGCTGAATTACATTAATGATCAGAGCAATGATTAGCAATATTAATCCAACTGCCGATGCGTATCCTAGCTGGTTTTTTTCAATACCGCGTCTATATAAGTAGCCTACGATTGTAAGACCAATGTTGTTTGGTGATGCATTTCCAGCCCACAACATAAAAGATTCCAGGAACATAGCCAGTCCCGCATATACACTGATCGTTAGTACGTAGATTGTAGTCGGTTTTAATAACGGAATTGTAATAAATTTAAACTTCTGAATTGCGGAAGCACCATCAATATCCGCAGCTTCATAAAGAGATCCATCAATCGATTTTAGTCCCGAAAGAAAGTAAAGCATATTCACGCCTGTCCATCTCCAGCAGCATAAAACAATTAAGGCCCCAAGACCGGTCGCTTTCACTTTGAGCCATTTTTGGGAGGCTAATCCCAACAGATCCATCAAAACATTCATTTGTCCTGTATGATATTCAGAAAACATGAGTCTAAACAGAGTACCAGAAATAACAACGGAGGTTAATGCGGGCAGGTAAAGAAGCGCTTTCCATAACCCTTTTGCTTTTACCAGCCTGCTATCCATTAACACTGCGTACAGCATCGGAAATGGAATGAGAAGAACCAGTGAAAGAAGCATATATTGGAAACTATTTAAGACCGCAGTATGAAACACTTTATCTGCAAGCAATTTGGAATAGTTTTTAAATCCGATCCATTCAATACCAGTAGGCTTTATATTTTGGAAACTCATAGCAATCGTACTGCAGAGAGGATATACCCAAAAGATCAGAAAACTTAGTATGAAAGGTAATACAAATACATAAGGGGCCGCTTTTTGTGAATAAAGAAATTTCTTTATTTTCATTTCCCTTATTCCTCCTTCTTTAAAGTAAGGAGTGCCCAGAATAAATTCCGGGCAGCTCCCTTATTTGTTCCAATTATCAGTCTGCTGTTCTTACTGTTCTAATGAAATCACATCCTGGGATGCTGCAAGTGCATCATCAACAGGGGTTCCATTTTCCAAAACTTCATTTAAAGTCACATTGCAAAGTTCTTCATTAATCGTAGGACTAATTGCAACTACACTGATTTTACCAATTCCATCTTTAATCTGATTTAATACATCATATGGATAGTTTCTAAAGAATGCATTGTACTGGTTGTTGTCATCATGGATAATCGATTCGTCTGTCCACATTTCTGTGTTACAAACATCAAACCCTAACATTTCCCAGTTCATTTTTTCGCCTTCCATAGACATCTTTGCATAGCAAAGGAAATCTGCTGCAAGTTCTTTATCTGCTGACTGCTGTGTTACAACAGTTCCTGTACCACCAATACCAACTGAATTGTTCTGTCCTTCTTCAAATACTGGACATGGTGCAAGATACCAGTTGCCTTTTTCTTCAGGCATATAGTTGATGAAACGACTCATGAACCACATTGCTTTTGGGAAAGAAACGATATTGTGATCTAAAATATTCTGAAAACCAGCTTCAAGGTCAATATGTCCATCTGGAGAAACCTGTGCAACGCCTGATGCCAACCAATCCACCTGCATATTTAACATGTTCTTAACTGACTGAAGTTCTACATTTGCTGTTCCATCAAATCCGCCTGTCCAATCTTCTCCATACTCAGCCATTGCAAGCCACATCCAGTCAACACCTGCTGTATCAACTGATGTAAAGTACTTACCTTCCTGACCAACTGCTGCAACATATTCTTCACCGAATGCCGTATAATCATCCCATGTCTTAATTGCATCAATATCAGCTTGTGTAAATCCAGCTTCTTCAATTGCTGCAAGATTATAGTACATAACAGTAGCTCCTACATGGAAAGGTGCTCCATAGTAGTGGCCATCAGCACCCATGTATGTTTCCATACGAGCTGGTACCATAGTTGACATATATGGTGTTGCTGCATCATCAAGTGGATGTAGCCATTCTTCCACACCTGCAACTACGTTTGGAAATTGTCCTACTTCAACGTCGCAAAGATCAGGTGCCCCTTCTCCTGTCTGCAGTGACATAATCAGCTTATTGTGCATATCTGCATATGGATAGGTTGTAAAGGTAACTTCAATTGTTCTGTCTGGATTGGCTGCATTCCACATTTCAACCATTTTTCCATAATAGGAATTATGTAATTCAACAAATGACCACATTTCCATATGTGTTCCGTTTGCATCACCTACTGTTGTGACTGCTTCTGGTTCAACTTCTGCTGTTTCTTCTGTTGCTGCTTCTTCTGCTACTTCTTCTGTTGCCTCTTCTGTTGCTTCACCAGCATCTCCTGCTGCTTCTTCTGTTGCAGCCCCACCACATCCAGTTAAAATGGTTGAGACCATTGCTACACATAAAAGTGCGCTAAGTAACTTCTTTTTCATCTTTATCCTCCTTGTGTTAGAACCCCGCCCGGATTCCATGATCTTGTTTTCAAACCTTTAGCTTTTTGTTAAAAGGTAAAGTATTTGATATTTAGTTTTGACAGCCTGAAATTAGTTCAATTTTTTGCACGGTTAAGTTCGGAAAAAGCAAATTCGATTGTGCAACATTGATACATTTCAATTTATCAATTCCTTATAGCAGTATTATTGCACAACCGCATAGTATCTGTCAACATTCATTTTATTTTTTTAAATAATAATTTAGATTAATCTATACATTGTTCCTTTTGTTTGACTTTTACAACACTTTAGCCTAAATCAGGCATTTTATCCTTGTTGACTTATTTTTTTAAAATGCTTATAATAATTCACATAAAGCTAAAACAAATTGTCCACAAGGAGGATTCTTCTATGTTACATATAAAGTCTTTGGATGAAGGTCTGGATATCTTCAAAGCATTAGGTTCTGATATTCGGGTTGAAATCATCAAACTTTTACTCAAGAACAATGGTTTGAACATGAACGAGATCGCAACAGAGCTTAACATCACTAACGGTGCTTTAACAAGCCATATAAAAAAACTGGAAGATTGTGGATTAATAACGGTATCCAGCGAATCCGGCGGACATGGAAACCAAAAAAAATGTTCTGTACATCTCGACAAGATACTTGTCGACCTGGAGCAGAATGAAAACGGAAAGAATCTTTATCAGACCGAGCTAAAGGTAGGACATTTTTCAGACTACAACGTTTTCCCAACGTGTGGACTTTCTTCTCCCAAGGCACTCATCGGCGAAGTGGATGATACAAGATACTTTGCACACCCTGACCGCTATAATGCTGACATCCTCTGGTTTACGAAAGGGCATGTCGAGTACATCATTCCGAATTTTATTCCCTCTTCTATGAAAATAGATCAGATTACCATCTCTGCTGAACTCAGTTCTGAAGCACCCGGTATTAACGATGTCTGGCCATCTGATATTCATTTTTATCTAAACGATACCTGCATTGGAACTTGGACAAGTCCTGGAGATTTTGGAGACGTGAAAGGAATCTTCACCCCTGACTGGTGGTATCCTAACTGGAATCAGTATGGCATGTTAAAACTTCTGGTCATCAACAAGAAAGGAACTTTTATAGATGGTCTTCAAATATCTAATATTAACATCAAAGATTTTAATCTGACTTATAAAAGTATCCTGAAGTTTAAAATCGGCGTTCCTGACACAGCAGAGCATATCGGTGGACTTACTATTTTTGGAAAAACATTTGGTAATTACAACCAGGACATTAATATCCGTATCAATTATAGCCCAATCGACTGATTTTTTAAATCACTATTAACGTAAAAACCTCTGCTTCTTCAATCGGAAGCAGAGGTCTTTTTTACCACTTTTGATAAGGACAATCATTCTTTTTCATTGCAGCTCTTAATTCCACGTAGCATCCACAAGCATTGCACATCGCGTCTAGTAACCTTTCACATTCAGAGCAGATGCTTAATCTACTTTGATAAGTGACAGCATCTGTTTTCAATTCTCCATCGATCTGATCAATATATTGATGCATCGTAGCAAAATAGTCATTCCAGTCCATATCCTTTGTCAGGCATTTTCTGCAGTATTCCATTTCTATTTCCTACTTTACTCTGATCTGCATTACACTATGTGCTGGGATTGTAAATAGTACTCGGTTATCTTTGACCGTAAACTGATCGAAGTTTTCTTTTTTCACTGTTTCTGGTGCATCAAAAGAGTTATACGACTGCATTTTAGCCGATAAAATCTCTCCCTTCACCTCTTTAACTAACAGATCCGAAAAAATCATATCCATTTCTTCAGCATCTTCAGTTGAAAGATTCGAAAGTGTCACTGTAATCCAGCCATCCTTATCCTTAGAAACCGATTCATGAAGTTTTGGTACCATATACTCTTCTTCAACTCCTACTTCATCCGTATTCACATGACTTTCCAGCAAAATTGCATTTTGATGATTCTTATACATTTGAAAGATGTAGTAAGTGGGTGTCAGTACCATTTTTTCACCCTCTGTTAAAATTACAGCCTGAAGCACGTTAATCATTTGTGCGATATTGGCCATTTTTACACGATCACAGTGCTTATTAAAGATATTCAGAGAGATACCAGCAACCAACGCATCACGCATTGTGTTTTGCTGATACAAGAATCCTGGATTTGTACCAGGTTCTACATTGAACCAGCATCCCCATTCATCCATTATCATCCCAATTTTTTTGTCAGGGTCATACTGGTCCATAATTGCACCATGTCTTTGAATCAGTGTTTCTATATAAATCGCTTTTTTCAGTGTTTTATACCACACTGCATCATCAAACTCCGTTGCGCTTCCTTTCAGCTCCCACCCTTCTGGATGCACATAATAATGCACGGAAAGGCCATCCATCATACCGTGAAATGCAGGCAGACTATTTCTATGGGTGGTTTCTAGTACTGCCTTTGTCCAGCTATAATCATCCACATTGGGTCCACCACAGATTTTATAAATCGGATTCTCGGCATCATAATTTCTGACGTAGGTCTGATATCTTCTATACTCATTCGCATAATGTTCGGGCGTCATATTGCCCCCGCATCCCCAGTTTTCATTTCCCACTCCAAAAAAATCAACTTTCCATGCTTTTTCATGTCCATTTTTCTTGCGTAGGTCTGCCATAGGGGAAACCCCTTCAAATGTCAGGTATTCAATCCATTCCGACATTTCCGAAACTGTTCCGCTCCCGAGATTTCCATTGATATAGGTTTTGCATCCAAGCTGCTCACAGAGTTCCATAAATTCATGGGTTCCAAAGCTATTATCCTCAACCACACCACCCCAGTGCGTGTTAATCATTTTTTTCCGATTCTCTTTGGGTCCAATCCCATCTTTCCAGTGATACTCATCCGCAAAGCAACCTCCTGGCCAACGCAAGACAGGAATTTCCATCTCTTTTAGAGCCGTTACAACATCATTTCTCATTCCATTTGTGTTCGGAATGTCAGAATCCTCTCCCACATAGATTCCTTCATAAATACATCTTCCAAGGTGTTCCGCAAAATGCCCATAAATTTCTTTCTGGATAACACCAAGTTCTTTCTTTTCGTTAATAATCAGCTTTGCCATTTTGTAACCTCCTTATTTTTTAGTTTCTCGCTTCTAAATTACTACCCCATATACTTTGACCATTCTCAGACGAAACAGCCGTGAATGTCATAACCTGTTTTCTGCCGTTCTCATCATAAGCTTCCGAAAAAGCTCCCCGGTATGTGGTCCCATCCATTTTGATTTCAATTTGATTCTTGTTTTTCAGTTTCCAGGTTCCTTGTGCTGCACCTTCTACAGTACCATCTTTATATAGAGTGATTTCCTGCGACTCAACCAGCTCTGCACTGATTTCTCTCCCGTGATTCACATACTTATAGACTCCAGCAACTTCATTCTTGGAGTATTCGCCCTGCGTTTCTCCCGTATACCGATAGGGAAGAACAACCGGCCAGTCCTCTTCATTAAAAAACATCTGGTGTGTTCTTACCTGATGCATCTCTCCCTTTTTCTCAAATCTTGTGTGGAAAATCAAGAAGTATTTGTCACTTTCTTCCTCATAAACAGCCGAATTGTGTCCCGGAGAAATAAGACCTTTGCGTTCGACTCCCACTTCCCCCTCCCGGAGATTCCATTTGTAATTCCCCATGAGTTTCATCCCGTATTGCTGCGCTGCTTTATCATCGAAAAAAGTGCCATCCGACCCGGTGCATTCCAGCATATCCGTTCCATTATAATCATAAAATGGTCCATCCGGCGTCTTTGATCTGCAGACTCTGATATTGTATCCACCCGATGCATCTAAACCTCCAAAGGAAAGAAACATATAATAATATTCTGTTTCCGGGTTATAAATCACATATGGCCCTTCAATTCTAAGATGATTTCCACCCAGAATCTTTTTTCCATATCCTTTTTCCATGGGGAATCCAGTTTTTGTGTCAAGCTCTAAAACATAGATTCCACCTGAATAAGAACCATACATCATCCACAACTTTCCCTCTGCATCAAAATAAACACAAGGGTCTACAACATTCGGATAAACGGTGGCATCATAAAAATCTCCATTTTCACTTGGTGTATCTGTCATGCCCGATTTCAGGATGATTCCCAGATCTTTATAGGGACCTTCTATCGAATCTGAAACAGCAATTCCCAGGCAGGCGAGAGGCGAACTTCCTTCACAGTTACAATAATACATATAAAATCTTCCATCTTCAAGCTGAATTACGTCAGGCGCCCAAAATGTTCTAGTTTCAGCCCATTGAAATGCTTCCTGCATCTCTTTGAGTGGATCATCAATAATTGGGTTGCTTTTATTTACACCATTTCCAATCATTTCCCAATTCATCAGATCATCTGATTTGGCCGCAGCAAGATGTGAACCAAAAATATAATATTCGCCATCATAAGCAACCACAGATGGATCGTGAACTGACACTTCATCAAATTCAATCTTCTCTTCTTGATCGGATACCAGCTTAATCTCATCATAGGATTCTTTTGCCCCACATCCAGCCAAAAAAAGCACTATTCCCGATAGTATCATTGTAATTTTACGTTTCATCATTTTACTCAACTTCCTTCTCAATCCCATTTTAACGTCAACTTATACTATTCCCCTATCGTAAACTTTGGCTTCCCTTCTTCATCCCATCTGAGCTTCATCAACATGGTATGCCTATTCGGATTGTAGAGTGGATTCCCCTCTATTTCTTCTTCTGTTCTGGCATGATACACGCAGATTGGGTCCCCCACTTCATCGACTGTAAAAGAATTATGTCCAGGTCCGTAAACACCATGTTCCACAGATGTCTGAAGAACTGGACTCCTCTCTTTGTTCCAGCATAGTGGGTCAAGAATATCTGCATCCTCTTCTATCGACATCATCCCCATGCAATAGTGAATTCCTGTTTCGCTCGCAGAATAAGTCAGGAAAATCTTTCCATCATGTTTAATGATTGCAGGTCCCTCATTCACCCAGAATCCCACTCTTTCCCATCCATAATCCGGTGTTGTGAGCAGCACTTGCACCGACTTTAGCTGATTAGGTGTCTCCATCTGGGCTATGTAAAGGTTAGAGATTTGTTTTCCGACACTAACCTTTTCCGCCCAGACACAGTAAAGTTTCTCCCGCACTTCAAAGACCGTTGCATCGAGGGAAAATGCGCGAAATGAGAATTCATCTCCTTTAGCACATTTCATTTTGCCAAGTTCCGTCCACCTGTCAACGACAGGATCTTCTCCCATACATTCTAGTACAAACGGTCTGATCTTCCAAATATCCTCTTTTTCTCCAGCCGCAAAGTAAAGATACCATTTACCCTGGATAAAATGAAGTTCTGGTGCCCAGATATGAAAGCTCATCTCTCCTTGTTCGTGTTTTTTCCAAACCGTAATTTCTTCAGCGTGGGCAAGTCCTTCCAGCGTAAGTGATTTCCTTAGTACAATTCGGTCATACTCTGGTACTGAAGCGGTGAAATAGTAAATACCATCTGTATGCTTCACAATATAGGGATCAGCGCGCTGCAAAATCCAGGGCTTATTATACTCTAGTTGTATCATTGTCTGTTCCATCATTAACTTCCATACCTTTCTTGAATCCTGACTATTTTAACCTGCAGGTAAAATCTAAACTTAACGAATCACCTTTTGATTCTCCAAAATAAACTTTATCATAATATAAACTATTTTAGTTGTAACTAAATTATATTCTAGTTTTCTTTTTTTTTCAACCTATTTTTGCACAAAAAAAACAGATGCCAGTTTTGACATCTGTTTTAACTTTAATAATTCTAACTATATTTTTTTCTTTTCAAACTATTTTACTTTATTCAGAACAACTTATCTATGATTTGTTATGCCATAATCTCTTTCATTTGTTCTGTTAAAATCGGAAGAATTGCTTTGAAATCTCCAACAAGGCCATAATCTGCAACATCAAAGATTGGTGCAGTCTCATCTTTATTAATTGCAATAATGACATCTGATTCTTCCATTCCTGCAAGATGCTGAATTGCTCCCGAAATACCAATTGCAAAATAAAGATTTGGTCTAACTGTTTTACCCGTCTGTCCAACCTGCTGGTCTTTTTCTGTCCAACCTGCATCAACGCTTGCACGAGAAGAACTTACCTCTCCGCCAATTACTTTTGCAAAATCTTCAAGTAGTTTGAAGTTTTCCTTGTTGCCAACACCACGTCCACCGGATACAAGAATTTTTGCATCCATAATGTCCATTTTATCAACCACTGTTTTTACGACTTCCATCACTTCAACATATTTGTTGTTCTTCTCAAAAGTGAGTTCAACTACATCTAAATCAGCTTTTGCTCCTGCAATTTTATTGGCTCTTTGCATCACACCTGGACGAACTGTTGCCATTTGTGGACGGTGATCCGGGCAAACAATCGTTGCCATGATATTTCCACCAAATGCAGGACGTGTCATACGTAAATTTTTCGTTTCTGCATCCACTTCAAGCTTTGTACAATCCGCTGTAAGTCCAGTTTTTACTCTGGCAGATACACGTGGTGCAAGATCTCTTCCAATTGCAGTTGCACCATAAAGAACAACTTCTGGCTTGTAAGACTCAATTACGCTATACATTGCATGGGTATAAGGCTCCGTTGTATATTCCTTTAGTGAAGGATGATCTACTACAACCACTTTATCTGCACCATACACTGCAAGGCTATCTGCTAACGCTGTAACTCCGTCTCCTAAAATAACTGCAGTAACATTAGTTCCTAATTCTGCTGCAAGTTCTTTTGCCTTTCCAATCAGCTCAAATGAAACACCCGAAATTTTACAGTCAACCTGCTGTGCAAAGACAAAAACGCCTTTATAATCTTGTAAATTCATTGTTCATACCTCTTTCCCGAAATTAGATAATAAATTTTTCCTGTAATTTTTCTATAATGTATTCTGCCGAATCCTTCGGATCCAAAATAACTTTTGTTCCGGCTGGTTTTACACTCTTAGGGAAGGACTGAGCTACTTTGGTTGGCGATCCTTTTAATCCAATTACTTCATCTGTAACCGAAAGATCTGCTCTCGTAATAACTTTGACTTCTTTGGTTCTGTAAGCATCAAATACTCCACCTGGTGTCATGTATCTTGGTTTATTCATTTCACCTAATGCTGTGATCAGGCAAGGCATCTGCACTTTCACAACATGATATCTGTCTTCATACTGACGTTTTACAATTACATCTTTGCCTTCCACTTTGATATCTTCTGCATAGGAAATATTAGGAATATCAAGATGTTCCGCAATCTGAGGCCCAACCTGTGCCGTATCTCCATCGATTGCCTGACGTCCTGTAATAATCAGATCATATTCTAATGTTTTAATCGCTGCTGCAAGTGTTGTAGAGGTTGCAAGCGTATCTGCTCCACCAAATGCTCTATCTGTAACCAGATATGCATTGTCAGCTCCCATCGCCATTGCTTCTCTTAATACAGCATCTGCCTGTGGAGGTCCCATTGTAATTACAGTAACCTCTGCACCATTTGCTTCTTTTAATTCAAGGGCAGCTTCAAGCCCTGCTTTATCGTCTGGATTAATAATACTTGGAACACCATCTCTGATCAGCGTTCCTGTAACTGGATCCAACTTTACTTCATTTGTATCTGGAACTTGTTTAATACATACTACGATTTTCACTATATTGTCACTCCTTATTCTTTTATAGTTTGTTCTCCCTTTTGAAGGGATACAGATTGGTCTGGAATTATAACAGATTCGCTGAAATTACCATTTTCTGTACTTCGCTGGTTCCTTCATAAATCTCAGTGATTTTAGCGTCACGCATCATACGTTCCACATCATATTCTCTTGTATAACCATATCCACCGTGAAGTTGAACTGCCATTGTAGTTACCTGCATCGCAACTTCTGCTGCATATAATTTTGCCATTGCTGCTTCAAGAGAGAAACTCTTCTGTGTATCTTTTGCAATCGCTGCTTTGTACACAAGAAGTCTTGCTGCTTCTACTTTTGTTGCCATATCTGCAATCTGGAACTGTGTATTCTGGAATTTTGCAATTGATTTACCGAACTGTTTTCTTTCTTTCACATATTCAATCGTTGTCTCAAGTGCTCCTGCCGCAAGTCCAAGTGCCTGTGCAGCGATACCAATACGTCCACCATCAAGTGTCTGCATTGCGATTCCAAATCCTTTTCCTTCCATTCCTAACAGGTTAGACTTTGGAATTCTACAGTCAGTGAAAATAAGTTCGTAGGTTGAAGATCCTCTGATTCCCATTTTCTTTTCTTTTGTTCCGAATGTAAATCCAGGAGTTCCTTTCTCAACGATAAATGCCGAAATTCCCTTTGTTCCTTTCGATTTATCAGTCATCGCAAACACGATATATACGTCTGCTTCTTTTCCGTTTGTAATAAAGATTTTAGTTCCATTCAGAACGTATTCATCCCCATCTACAATTGCTTTTGTCTGCTGACCGGAAGCGTCTGTACCAGCTCCTGGCTCTGTCAGACCAAATGCGCCTAATTTTGTTCCATTTGCAAGTGGTACCAGATACTTTTCTTTTTGTTCTGGTGTTCCAAATTTTTTGATTGGTTCTGCACAAAGTGAAGTGTGTGCGGAAACGATAACGCCTGTTGTACCACATACTTTTGAAAGTTCTTCTACACACATTGCATAGGTTAAAGTATCACAACCCTGTCCACCATATTCTTTTGGAATTGGAATCCCAAGGAATCCAAGCTTCTTCATTTTTACAACAGTTTCTGTTGGGAAAATTTCTGTTTCATCAACTTCCTGTGCTAAAGGTTTTACTTCTTTTTGGGCAAAATCTCTAAAAAGAGTTCTCGCCATTTCATGCTCTTTACTCAATGTAAAATCCATGTTTCTGTTCCTCCATTAAATTTATGTTTTCTCTGTAAAGCAAGGGATTGTTATCCTCTATTTACTGTAATCGTAGAATCCTTTTCCGGTCTTCATACCAAGCTGTCCACCACGAACCATTTTTTTCAAAAGTGCATGTGGGCGGTATTTTGGATCACCTGTTTCGTTCAACAATACTTCCATAATTGCCAACACGATATCAAGTCCAACAAGATCTCCAAGTGCAAGTGGTCCCATTGGATGATTTGCGCCTAACTTCATCGCATTGTCAATTCCCTCAACAGAAGCAACTCCTTCTGCATAAATTCCAATTGCTTCGTTAATCATAGGAATCAGAATTCTATTTACCACAAAGCCTGCTGCCTCTTCAACCTGTACAGGAGTTTTGCCAATTTCTAATGAAATTGCTTTGATTTTTTCAACTGTTTCTACAGGTGTATTCAGTCCCGCAATTACTTCAACCAGTTTCATCACTGGTGCCGGATTAAAGAAATGCATTCCGATTACCGGTCTATCAAGTCCCGCTCCAATTTCCGTAATGGAAAGGGAAGAGGTGTTTGTTGCAAAAATACAATCCGCTTTACAAATTTCCTGTAATTCTTTAAATGTCTGTTTTTTGATTTCCATTACTTCAAGTGCTGCTTCTACAACAAGGTCACAATCTGTGCAGATTGTTTTTACGCCAGTCGTAATTTTAGCAAGAATTGCATCTGCATCTGCTTGTTCCATTTTTCCTTTTGCGATTCTTTTTTCGAATCCCTTCGCAATTTTACTTTTTCCATTTGCTGCAAACTGTTCATTAATATCACAAAGAAATACTTCGTATCCTTCTGTCTGTGCAAATGCCTGTGCGATTCCAGAACCCATAGTTCCTGCTCCAATAATACCAACTTTCATTGTAATTCCTCCTGTTTTTATTATTTGTTTAAAAATGCTTCTACTTTTCTCTTTTCAACAAATGCCGTCATACCCTCTTTTTGGTCATATGATTCAAAGCAACCACCGAATAGCTTTTCTTCAATTACAATTGCCTGATCCATGTCAGTCTGCATGCCATCATTAATCGCTTTTTTACAGTTTCTAACAGCGATTGGTGCATTTTTCGCTATCGTTGCAGCAAGTTTTTCTGCATTTGGCATCAATTCTTCCTGTGTATAAACAGTATTAACAAGTCCAATTCTATAAGCTTCCTCTGCCTTTATATTACGTCCACTGTATATCATCTGCTTCGCCACGCCAACTCCTACGATACGTGGAAGTCTCTGTGTACCACCAAATCCTGGAGTGATTCCAAGTCCTACTTCTGGTTGACCAAATACAGCATTGTCTGAGCAGATTCTGATGTCACAGCTCATCGCGATCTCACATCCGCCACCAAGTGCAAAGCCATTGATTGCTGCAATTACAGGAATTGGGAATGTTTCAAGTTTACGGAACACATCATTACCAATTTTGCCAAATGCTTCTCCTTCCGCCCGGGTTAAAGTACTCATTTCCCCAATATCAGCACCTGCAACAAATGATTTTTCACCCGCTCCAGTTAGAATTAAACATCTGACTTCTTCTAAATTTACTGCATCCAATGTTGCATCCAATTCTTTTAATACGGTTGAATTTAACGCATTCAACGCTTTTTCACGACTGATTGTAATCACGCCATAAGAACCCTTTTGTTCATACACAATATATTCCATAGTCTTCTCCTTCTATATGATGACACACATAGAAGAATGAGCAAAGCCCATTCTTCCGTGTAACATTTCATTTAATTGTTTTAATCTCTGGCAACGATTGTAGAACAGCCCATTCCGCCACCGATACACAGTGTAGCAAGCCCTTTTTTTGCATCTTGCTTCTGCATTTCGTGTAAAAGAGTAACTAAAATTCTACATCCAGAAGCTCCAACCGGATGTCCAAGTGCGATTGCACCGCCATTCACATTTAACTTCTCTGTATCAAAACCAAGATCTTTTCCAACTGCAAGTGCCTGTGCTGCAAACGCTTCATTTGCCTCAATCAGATCAAACTCATCCATTGTCATTCCTGTTTTTGCAAGAACTTTTTTCGTAGAGGCCACTGGTCCGATTCCCATAACAGAAGGGTCAACCCCACCAAGCGCTCCAGCTACCCAGGTTGCCATAGGTGTGATACCAAGTTCTTTTGCTTTTTCTTCACTCATTACAACAATTGCTGCTGCACCGTCATTAATACTGGATGCATTTCCAGCAGTGACTCTTCCATCCGGATTGATTGCTCTTAATTTTGCAAGACCTTCTGCTGTTGTCCCAGCACGTGGACCTTCATCTTTATTAAATACAATCACTTCTTTTTTCTTCTTTATTTCTACAGGAACGATTTCAGCATCGAATTTCCCTGCTTCTTGAGCAGCTATCGCTTTGTTCTGGCTAGCTGCAGCAAAAGCATCCATCGCTTCTCTTGAAACGTCCCATCTTGGATTAGCCGCAATATTATCAGCCGTCTGTATCATATGGTAATTATTAAATGCATCCCAAAGGGCATCGTTTACCATAGTATCAATCATCTTGCCATTTCCCATTCTATATCCGTAACGCGCCTGTGGAAGTGCATAAGGAGCCAATGACATATTTTCCATACCACCTGCTACAACAATATCAGCATCCCCTGCTATAATCATCTGTGCCGCCATATTAACGCAGTTCAGACCAGAACCACATACAACGTTAATTGTAACTGCTGGCACTTCGATTGGAAGTCCCGCTTTGATAGATGACTGACGTGCAATGTTCTGTCCAAGTCCTGCCTGAATTACACATCCCATATATACATGATCTACTGCTTCTGCAGCAACCCCTGCTCTGTTTAAAGCTTCCTTAATAACAATCGCACCCAAATCGGCTGCCGGAGTCGTACTCAGTGTACCCCCCATTGTTCCGATTGCTGTACGGCAAGCTCCCGCTAACACTACTTTTTTAGCCATATGATTCTTCCTCCATTTTCAATGTGAACCTTTATCATTTGAGACTCGGCAAATGATTGTTATTTTTTTATCATTGCCCACTATTCACATAATACCATAGCAATATCCATTTTGCAATAAATATTACAGCTACATTCTATCTAAAAAAGAGAATGGATTTTTGTCCATTCTCTCTCGTCGTTTTTAAATCTCTGGTTCTATCAAACCGTAAGTATTCCCTTTTCTCTTGTACACAACATTAACCTGGTCCGTTTCTGCATTCATAAATACAAAAAAACTATGACCTAATAATTCCATCTGGATGCATGCGTCTTCTGCATACATAGGTTTAATATCAAATTTCTTGCTTCTAAGAATTCTTACTTCTTCCTCTTCTATATAATCTCTTTCAATATATTCATCTCTAAAGAAATGATTTGCCTGTTTTTGATCAACTAATTTGTTTTTATATTTTTTGAGCTGTCTTTCAATAATTTCTTCCACAAGATCAATCGAGACGTACATATCATTACTGACCTGTTCAGAACGAATGATGTTTCCCTTCACAGGAATTGTAACTTCGATTTTCTGCCTATCTTTTTCAACGCTAAGTGTAACATGTACCTCCGTTTCTGGTTTGAAATACTTCTCAAGTTTTCCAATTTTATCCTGAATCGCATCCCTTAACCCTTCTGTTACATCAATATTCTTGCCACTAATAATAAATTTCATGTCAATCATCCCTTCCGTTTTATTACTTCCGGCTCACGCCGGTCACTACATTTAAGATATCACCTATCTTTATGTAATGTGCTTTATTATAGCATATACCACTTTGCGATTGCAATGACTTGAGCGTTTTGTATTGATTCCTTGGTAAAAATTCTAAACATGTAACCTCAAAAAAAGGTCAAGCTATTTTTGTTGATTTACTTAATTTTATGAGAACTCAACAAAACATTTGTTCCTTAAGTTGTCATAACACAACTAGCTATTTCTCAAAAAACAATGTGGATAATGTTGAAAACCACGTGTAAAACCTGTAATCGTCCTATTTTATAGGCTTTTCTTTGTGGATAACTATTTTACTTTTTTCCATCAAAAAAGGTACTTTTATCCTATGGTTTTTTTCATTTTGTGCATCTTGTATAACCGCACTTTTCTTCAAGTTTTACATCTGCCATTCCCTGTTTTTCCATGCTCTCAAGTTCATTCTACCGCGCTGATCCGCTACCTCCTTTTTACGTTTAATTCATTGTTTATTAACTATATAATACTACATTGCGCGTTAAATTGATAGTATATTTGTTTTTTTTGTTTAATTCATTGATTGTTTTATCGTTTTCAATCATTTTATTTTTAGGGCAAAAAAAGAGAGAGAACTTTTAAGGTTCTCTCTCATATGATATCTAAAAAATTCTTCTGACCGAAAGCACATTTCTGTAGCTTGCATTAGAAACTTTAATACCGGTTGCTGCTGTACTTGCATGTACGATATTTCCGTTACCAATATAAATTCCAACATGTCCTGAATAACATACAATATCTCCTAGCTGTGCATTCGCAAGGCCACCTACGTCATATCCTGTGCTTCTTTGCGCACCTGAAGAATGAGGTAGTGATATTCCATAGTTCGAATAAACACTAAGTACAAATCCCGAGCAATCAGTTCCATTGGTCAAGCTTGTTCCGCCATATACATATGGGTTTCCTACAAATTGAAGTGCATAGTTTGCAACTGCACTTCCAGCTCCACTCCCACCTGATGAAACAGGTGCCGGCTGCGGTGCTGATTCAGTTGTTGCCTGTGTCGACTGAGTTGATTTCGAAACCGCTTCCTGTGCTGCTGCAACAGCTGCTTTTCTTGCTTCTTCTTCTGCTTTTAATCTGGCTTCTTCTTCTGCTTTTGATTCAGCTTCAACAAATTCTGTGGATAGACTTACATATTCCTGCGAAACGTAACCTTCCCCTTCTTCAATTGAAACCTTAATCCAACCGTCCATTTCTTCCAGTACCGATAACTGGTCTTCAATCGGTACCAACCCTAAAACAGTTGCGTCCATGCCTGGTGCTTCTCTAACTTTCAACGTCGTTGTTGTTACTGTTGCAATTCTAACACCGACTTCTTTTGCTAATTGGATTGCTTCTTCTCCAGTTACAACATATTCTGCCTTTACAAATCCTGTCACATTTCCTGACTGAATCTGATACCAGTCATTTTCTTCCAATAAAAATGTTCCCACAGATTTATCATAAAGCTTTCCTACAATTTCTCCCTCTTC
>CANRNK010000028.1 GCA_947631985.1 uncultured Lachnospiraceae bacterium
TGCCATGAATAAGAAATGGATATTTCGCAATGGATATGATAAAATGGTACCTGATGAGAGTAACAGATCAGAGAAGGAGAATACAAGTATGCCATATGTTAAATTAGTAGATATTATTGAAAAAATGAAATTAACCAATCTGACACCAGAAATTGATATAGCAGAGGTAAAAATAACGCAACCAGATATTAACAGGCCAGCGCTTCAGTTGGCAGGCTATTTTGAACATTTTGATGCAACTCGCCTTCAAATTGTTGGGTTTGTAGAATTTACTTATATTGAAAGTCTGTCTGAGAAGAGAAAAAAAGAAGTATTTACAGAACTATTATCCTATAACATACCGGCAATTGTTTATTGTAGAGAACTACAGCCAGACTCGATTCTTTTAGAAATGGCAGTGGAGAAAAAAGTTCCAATTCTGATGACGAAGAAGTCAACCTCTTCCTTCATGTCTGAAATTATCAGATGGCAAAATGTAAAGTTAGCGCCTTGTATCTCTGTTCATGGAGTTCTTGTTGACGTCTTTGGAGAAGGAGTTCTGATTGCCGGAGAGAGCGGAATTGGAAAGAGTGAAGCTGCACTTGAATTAATTAAAAGAGGACATCGGCTTGTAACAGATGATGTTGTTGAAATTAGAAAAGTCAGTGATGATACATTGATTGGATCAGCACCTGATATTACCAAGCATTTTATTGAACTTAGAGGAATTGGAATTATTGATGTGAAAACCTTATTTGGTGTATCGAGTGTTAAAGATACACAGGCAATTGATCTTGTGATTAAGTTAGAAGATTGGAACAAAGATAAAGAATATGACCGTCTTGGTCTTGAGGAAGAATATACAGAATATCTAGGCAATAAAATTGTCTGTCATAATATCCCGATTCGTCCGGGCCGGAATCTGGCTGTCATCTGTGAATCAGCAGCAGTTAACCACAGACAGAAGAAGATGGGATATAATGCGGCACAGGAATTATATTCACGTGTGCAGAATTCACTTGCAAAAAGACGCGAAGAATAGAACGGGTCCCAAAAAACAATGAATGCAGGTGAATAAAGTGAATACATCATTATTGGAATATATTTCAACAATCATTCCCAAAGAGAATCTTTTTGTGGAAGAGCCTATGAACCAGAGAACTACGTTTAGAACGGGCGGCAATGCAGAAATATTAATTGAAGTTGAAACAGAAGAACAACTTAAGCAGTTGATAATTTTTCTAAATAAAATTGAAGAAGAGTATCACATCATTGGAAATGGAAGCAATCTCCTGATTGGAGATCGTGGTATAAGAGGGGCTATTTTACAGATCGGCTCACGCATGTCAAAACTGGAAGTATATGGAACAACGATTGTAGCTGGGGCAGGTGTCCTATTATCCCAGCTTGCAGCGTTTGCAGCAAAAAACAAATTGTCAGGTTTGGAATTTGCTTCGGGGATACCAGGAACGCTCGGCGGTGCAGTTGTAATGAATGCCGGTGCATATGGCGGAGAAATGTGTCAGGTTGTGACCAAAGTTAAGGTGATGACTTACGAAGGAGAAATCCTTGAACTTGATCATGAAACAATGGAATTTCAATACCGGAACAGTGTTATCAGAAACAAGAAATTTGTTGTGTTAGAAGTTGAGATGTCTCTTGAACTTGGGGATCAAAAGGAAATACTTGCCAAAATGAGTGAATTATCCAGCGCAAGAAAAGAAAAACAACCGTTAGAGTTTCCAAGTGCAGGTAGCACTTTTAAAAGGCCAGAGGGACATTTTTCGGGAAAATTGATTATGGAAGCTGGACTGAAAGGTCTTCAAATTGGAGGGGCTCAAGTATCTGAAAAACACTGTGGGTTTGTTATTAATCGAGATCATGCAACCTCGGCAGACATATTGGAAGTCATTAGGACTGTTCAGGACAGAGTTTTTGAAAACGCAGGAGTAAAGCTTGAGATGGAAGTGATTTGCCTGGGTGATTTTTAGTAGGCTAAAAGGAGAAGAACATGAGATTTGTCATAGTTACAGGTATGAGTGGCAGTGGAAAAAGAACTGCTTTAAAAATGCTTGAAGATATGGGATTCTACTGTGTGGATAATCTTCCAGTTCCTTTGATTGGTAAATTTGCTGAATTGATTTTGTCTCCGAAGGGTGAAATATCAAAAGTAGCACTTGGGCTTGATGTCAGGGCAGATTTATCTTTTTTAGATATTGAAGAAACATTAAAGGAATTGAGAAAAAATGGTTATATCTTTGAAGTTCTCTTTATGGAAGCCTCTGATGAAAGCCTGGTAAAAAGATACAAAGAAAGCAGAAGAATGCATCCGCTTGCGATAGAAGGCAGACTAGAAGAGGGAATTACAAAAGAGAGACAAATCCTGACATCCGTAAAAGCCGACTCTGATTACATTATTGACACCTCTAAGTTACTTACAAGAGAACTGAAAGAAGAGTTGGAAAGAATTTTTATTAAAAATGAAGAATACAATAGTTTGATGGTCAACATTGTTTCTTTTGGATTTAAACATGGAATCCCATCAGATGCGGACCTTGTTTTTGATGTTAGATTTCTACCAAATCCGTTTTATATCGATGAATTAAAAAATAAAACTGGAATCGATAAAGAAGTGCAGGACTATGTTATGGGTTATCCAGAAGCAGTTGAATTTATGGAAAAACTATATGACATGATCAGTTTTCTGATACCAAACTATATAAAAGAGGGAAAACATCAGCTGGTGGTCAGTATTGGTTGTACTGGGGGGAAACACAGAAGTGTTACGCTTGCAAATGGATTGTATCAAAAACTTAAAAATCAGGGGAATTATGGACTAACACTTGCACATAGAGATATCGCGAATTGAAAATGATTTTAAAGGAGAAGATATGTCTTTTTCAAGTGAAGTAAAAGAAGAGTTATCAAAACATAACAGTCAGACACGTCATTGTCAGCTAGCGGAGCTAGCAGTGATGATTCAGTATGCTGGTACAATCAATTGGGAGGATAGTCAAAAGCCTTCCATCACTGTTAGAACTGAAAATATTGCAGTGGCTAGAAAGTACTTTACATTATTAAAAAAAACATTTAATATAAATACTGATGTTGACGAGTCAACATCCAACGATATATCTAAGGCAGGAAAGGCCAAAATCTATACCATACATCTTGATCAGACAGATGAGGTCATGAAGGTTTTTCAGGCAATCAAACTTTTTCGAGAAGATGGTGTTATGCTGACACCTGCGACGGTGATAAATCCAATTTTGCTTAAAAACACATGTTGCAGACGTGCTGTTATCCGTGGAGCGTATCTTTCAATCGGTTCCATGAGTGATCCGAATAAAGGGTACCATTTCGAACTTGTCTGCGCGACTAAAGTGCAGGCGGAACAGCTAAAAGACATCATAATTGGATTTGAAGTGGATGCCAAGATTGTGAACCGAAAAAAATACTATGTCGTGTATGTGAAAGAAGGAGCGGGAATTGTTGAGCTGCTTAATATCATGGAAGCACATATTTCGTTAATGAATCTTGAAAATCTAAGGATTATTAGAGAAATGCGGAACTCAATTAATAGAAGGGTAAATTGTGAAGCGGCCAATATCACCAAAACAGTAAATGCAGCTTCAAAACAAATTGAAGATATTCTTTCTATTAAGAATAAAATGGGCTTTGGACAGCTTCCAGAAAACTTAAGGGAAATAGCAGAATTGCGTTTAGAATATCCGGATGCAACGTTAAAAGAGCTCGGTGGGCTCATTGAACCAGCAGTCGGAAAATCGGGGGTAAATCACAGACTTAGGAAGCTTAGTGAACTAGCAGAGAGTCTGAAACAGTAAAGGAGGAATTAAGATGGTTAAAAAATCCGTAAAGGTACAGTTAGATGGAGGTCTTGAGGCGAGACCGGTTGCAGTGCTTGTTCAGGTTGCTAGTCAGTTTGACAGTGCGGTGTATGTAGAATCAGAAGGAAGAAAAGTAAATGCAAAAAGCATTATGGGAATGATGACGCTTGGACTTGCAGCAGGAGATCATGTAACTGTAGAAGTAGAAGGACAAGATGAGCATCTTGCGCTTGAAAGCATTGAGAAATATTTAAGCGGAAAATAAAAAACACACAATTTCATTCAATCGGAATACTCAGCTATAAAAGTGAATGGGTATTCCTTTTTTGTTCATTTTAAGGAAAACAGGAAAGAGGTTATCCTGTTAGTAATGAAATAGATAACCTGAGAAATATCTTCGAGTTGGATGGGAGCGGTAAATGTGTCGAATAAAAAGTTATTATTTGTTTTAAATCCACTTGCGGGCAAGGGAAGTGTGAAAAATCATTTATTAGGGATGATTGACATCCTGACTAAATCAGGGTACGAAGTGACAGTATATCCTACACAGGAACAAGGAGATGGAATTCGCATCATTGAACAAAAAGCAGATCGATATGATGTTGTCGCTTGTTGTGGTGGCGATGGAACGTTAGACGAAGTGGTGACGGGAATGATGAAGTCTAACAAAGAAAGACCAATCATATATATTCCGGCTGGAAGTACAAATGACTTTGCAAATAGTCTTCATTTGCCTAGAAATATGATAAAGGCTACAAAGGAAGCTGTTCAAGGAGAAAAATTTTGTTTTGATGTTGGGTCATTTAATGATGATTATTTTGTATACATTGCTGCTTTTGGAATATTCACAGATGTATCCTATGAAACAAACCAGGATATGAAAAATATTCTGGGACATATGGCATATCTTTTAGAGGGAATGAAGAGATTATCTACAGTAAAAGCATATCCCCTAAAAATTAGGTGCAGTGAAAAAGTGATAGAAGATGAATTCATCTTTGGTATGATTACAAATTCCGAATCAGTAGGTGGCTTTAAAAGAATAACAGGTGATAATGTTGAATTGAGTGATGGTGAATTTGAAATAACATTGATCAAAAAGCCAAAGAACCCCATAGAAATGAACAATATTTTACAGTCATTATTAATAAAAGATATAGATAATGAGAGCATGTATTGCTTTAAGAGTAGTGAAATCAGAATTGAGTCGAAAGAAGAAATTGCATGGACCTTGGATGGAGAATTCGGGGGAAAGCAAAAAGATGTCACAATAAAAAATATAAAACAGGCAATCTGTATTCTGAAAGCGAAAAATTTGGAAAATGAGGAATAATTTGTTTGTTTCAACTTTCTTTTTTATTCAAAAAAGAGTATAATGAACTCGGAAAAATTGATTTTTATAAATGGAGGAGAAAAACATGTTAGTATCAGCAAAAGAAATGCTTGTAAAAGCAAAAGCAGGTCATTATGCAGTTGGACAGTTTAATATCAATAATTTAGAGTGGACAAAAGCTGTATTACAGACAGCACAAGAAAATAATTCCCCTGTCATTCTGGGTGTGTCCGAAGGCGCAGGAAAATATATGACAGGATACAAGACAATTGTCGGAATGGTAAATGGAATGCTCGAAGAAATGGGAATTACAGTTCCAGTAGCACTTCACCTTGACCATGGTTCTTATGATCACTGCTTTAAATGTATTGAAGCTGGTTTTTCATCAGTTATGTTTGATGGATCTCATTATCCAATCGAAGAAAACATTGAAAAAACAAAAGAACTTGTTGGAGTATGTGCAGCAAAAGGAATTTCTCTTGAAGCAGAAGTTGGATCAATTGGTGGAGAAGAAGATGGTGTTGTGGGTATGGGCGAATGCGCAGATCCTAATGAATGTAAAGCAATCGCTGATCTTGGTATTGATTTCTTAGCAGCTGGAATTGGTAACATCCATGGAAAATACCCAGAGAACTGGGCTGGATTATCATTTGAGACATTAGATGCGATTCAGAAGTTAACAGGTGATATGCCATTAGTTCTTCATGGTGGTACAGGCATTCCTACTGATATGATAAAAAGAGCAATTGAACTTGGAGTTGCTAAAATCAATGTTAATACAGAATGCCAGCTTACATTTGCTGAAGCAACACGTAAATATATTGAGTCAGGAAAAGATCTTGAAGGAAAAGGATTTGATCCTCGTAAGTTATTAGCACCAGGTGTAGAAGCAATTAAAGCAACCGTAAAAGAAAAGATGGAAATTTTTGGATCTGTCAACAAAGCGTAGTTGTGATAGAATGATTAAAATAAAAAGCTCCCAGCGATGGGAGCTTTTTTATGAAAAGAAAGAGAAATAGTCTTATAAAGGGAGGATGCCAAGTAAACACTGTTTACTTGGCATTATTATGAAAAAGTTATTTGAAAGTATTGTTATACTGTGTTTGGTGTTGTTATCTTATAAACTAAGTATATAGAAAAGATTTGGCTAAAGAATGTTATGTAAATTAATGTTTTTTAAATTAAATATGAACAAACCGTGAATGTGAGCAACAAAAAAAGGGTCTAAACGAGACCCTTTTGTATGGTTTGTATATTTTTTTCTACATTTTCTCCGGTTCTGGGTAATCAACACCAAAAGTGTCCACAGTCATTGCTTTTATTCTTTGCTCTTCTACAGGGCGGTCAGAATAATCTGTTTTTGTGTCTGCTATTTTATTGACAATATCCATTCCTTCAATCACTTTCCCAAATGCAGCATAGGAACCATCAAGGTGTGGAGAGTTTTTATGCATGATAAAAAACTGACTTCCTGCGGAATCGGGTTGCATGCTTCTCGCCATCGAAAGAACACCCTCTGAATGTTTTAAGGTGTTTTCTACACCATTTGATGAAAACTCACCTTTGATCTGATAACCAGGACCACCCATACCTGTTCCATCTGGGCAACCGCCCTGAATCATAAAGCCCTGAATCACTCTGTGAAAAATTAAACCATCATAATAATTTTTCTTAATCAGAGAGATGTAGTTATTAACTGAAACAGGTGCAATATCAGGATACAATTCCGCCTTGATCTTATCTCCGTTTTCCATTTCAATCGTAACAATTGGATTATTAGCCATACGAAACTCCTTTTTCTTATAGAATTATTTTCTGTTTATTATTTTACATAAAAAAGAAAGAAGAGTAAAGGACTAATAAAAAAGAATAGGATACTTTTCTACCTAATTAAAATATGATATGATGTTAAAAGTATGCAAAACATGCAGGAAGAGGAGTCAAAGTGGAACCCGCGATGATTACAAAAATTGTAGATGTGAAAAGAAATAACGTTATTATAAAAGATGAGGACACAATCAATATCATAAAAGAAGCTGGTTTGATTCTTAAAAGTGGTGGTCTTGTTGCATTTCCAACAGAAACAGTATATGGACTTGGTGGGGACGCTTTGAATCCACGTTCCTCGGAAAAGATCTATAATGCAAAAGGCAGACCTTCGGACAATCCTCTTATTATACATATTGCATCAATTGAAAAACTTGAACAGATCGTAGAGGAAATTCCAAAAAAAGGAAAAGCTCTTGCAAACGCATTTTGGCCAGGTCCACTTACAATGATATTTCATAAAAGTGAAATTGTGCCAGATGAGACGACAGGAGGGCTTTCAACAGTTGCTGTTCGAATGCCCTCGCACGAAACTGCAATTGCATTAATTGAAGCGGCGGGAGGTTTTATCGCAGCACCAAGTGCAAATTTATCTGGAAGACCAAGCCCGACAGTTGCAAAATATGTAATCGAAGATATGGATGGCAGAATCGATATGATAATTGAGGGAGATGCAATTGAAATTGGGTTAGAGTCAACAATTGTTGATATGACAGAAGACCCCCCGGTTATTTTGCGCCCAGGTTTCGTTACAAAAGAAATGTTGGAGGCCATAATCGGCAAAGTAAAAACTGACCAGACGATCCTTGAAGGAACAAGCACAAAGGCACCAAAAGCACCTGGTATGAAATATCGTCATTATGCACCAAAAGGTGAAATGTCCATGATAGAGGGCAAGACAGAACAGGTAATTACTTGTATCAATGAGAGGGCCAAAAAAGCCAAAGAAGAAGGAAAAAAAGTTGGTGTAATTGCAACAACTGAAAACATAATGCAATATGAGGCTGACTATATTAAATGTATCGGATCGAAGCAGAATGAGGAACAGATTGCTAGTCAGCTCTATCGAATTCTTAGAGAATTTGATGATGATGGAGTAGATGTGATTTTATCTGAATGCTTTTCTGAAGAGGGGATGGGATACGCAATTATGAATCGTTTGCTAAAAGCTTCGGGATACAGAAAAATCATCCTTAAGTAATATGCCTGTTCAAAAAATAGGATTGACTATAAACTGAACCTGTGCAGAAAGAAAGTACTATAAAATTGAAATAAGGAGGGAAAATAAAATGGTAGCAATAGGGAGTGATCATGGTGGGTTTGATCTAAAGGAACAAGTGGTAGAATACTTGAAAATCAAAAACATTTCGGTAAAGGACGTAGGTTGCTATGGAAGGGAATCTTGTGATTATCCGACGTACGGAAAAGAAGTTGCAAAGGCCGTATTGAGTGGAGAATGTGAGAAAGGAATTGTGATTTGCACAACTGGAATTGGAATATCGATTGCAGCAAACAAATACAAGGGAATCAGAGCTGCACTATGTGCAGATACGCTCTCAGCAAAATTGACAAGACTTCACAATAATGCCAATATACTGGCAATGGGAGCTGGAATTGTGGGTCCGGAATTAGCAATTGCTATTGTTGATACCTTTCTTACAACAGAATTCTCAGGAGAAGAAAGACATCAAAGAAGAGTAAATGCAATTGAAAACGAAGTATAACAGGGATTTAATATCGAAGGAGGAAGAAATGAGTAAATTAGTGATTATGGATCATCCGTTGATTCAGCATAAAATTGGATACATCAGAAGAAAAGACACAGGGACAAAGGATTTTAGACAAACAATCAGTGAAATTGCAATGCTAATCTGTTTTGAAGCAACAAGAGAACTTCCGCTACATGATGTGGAAGTGGAAACCCCCATCTGCAAAACAGTTGTTCAGGAGTTAAAAGGAAAAAAAATGGCGGTTGTACCAATTCTGAGGGCGGGTCTTGGAATGGTAGATGGAATGCTGGCATTGATTCCAGCAGCAAAAGTAGGACATATCGGACTCTATCGTGACCCAGAGACTTTGGAACCTGTAGAGTATTACTGCAAACTGCCAGCTGACTCAGCAGATAGAGAAATATTTGTGGTAGACCCAATGCTTGCAACGGGGGGATCTTCCATCGCTGCAATTAAAATGCTGAAAGAAAAGGGTTGTAAAAATATTCATTTTATTTGCATTATAGCTGCGCCTGAGGGAGTAAAACGGATGCAGGAAGCACATCCAGATGTTGATTTGTATATTGGTGCAATGGATGAGAAATTAAATGACCATGGATATATTGTCCCAGGTCTTGGGGATGCAGGAGATAGAATATTCGGTACCAAATAAAAATATCTCTATTGATCTGTATGGATGCAGGAGGGAAATGAATGATTGGTAAAAGAACTGATTACATTACCTGGGATGAATATTTTATGGGAGTATCCATGTTATCAGGGATGCGCTCAAAGGATCCGAATACTCAGGTAGGGGCTTGTATCGTGAGCAATCACAATAAAATTCTGTCAATGGGGTATAATGGATTTCCAACAGGATGCTCTGATGATGAATTCCCCTGGTCAAGGGATGGAGAACAGATTGAGACAAAGTACCCCTATGTAACACATAGTGAGTTAAATGCGATTCTAAATTACCGTGGCGGCAGTCTAGAGGGGGCTAAAATTTACGTTTCCCTCTTTCCCTGCAATGAATGTGCAAAGGCAATTATCCAGGCAGGAATCCGCACAGTTGTATACGATTGTGATAAATATTCAGACTCGACTTCGGTCATTGCATCAAAAAAAATGTTTGAAGCAGCAGGAGTCAACTATTATCCTTATGTACACACGAACCGTAGGGTTATACTTGATTTATAAAAAAGCGTTAAACTGTTAATGCAATCATAAGAAAGGAGAGGCATATGTTGAAAAATACAAATAGATCGAAAGAGCGTTTCATTTTGGCAATACTTGTAGCGATTATACTAATAACAGGATTGCCTCTTCAGGGAAAGGCATCAGCATCAACGCTTGATAAAATAAACCAGGCACAAAAAGAAAAAGGGCAAACAGAATCCCAACTTAACGAGACGAAGAATCAAATAGGAAGCCTTGAAAATGTAAAGAATGGACTGCAGGGAGAACTAAATAATCTCAATTCTGAAATGACAGAAGTGTCAGATAATCTGGAAAAACTTGAAAAAGACATTCACGTAAAAGAAGAAGAAATTGAAAAGACACAAATAGAACTTGATGAAGCGAAAGCAACAGAAGAATGGCAGTATACCTGCATGAAAGAGCGCATTAAGTTTATGTATGAACGAGGTGAAAATGCGTATCTGGAGATTTTTTTTGCTGCAAATAATTTTTCGGATTTTTTGAATAAGACAGAATATGTGAACAAAGTATCTGAATACGACCGTAAGATGCTAGAAGAGTATCAGGAAACCAAGAAGCAAATCGAAGAAAAAGAGAAATCACTTCAGGAAGAAAAAACCGAACTGAATACGATGCAGGAAAAAGTGAAAATGCAACAGGAACAGGTTGCCCAATTAATCAATAAAACTGCAGATAATATATCGGGTTATTCCAGTCAGATTTCTGAAACAGAAAAAATTGCGCTTGCTTATGAAGCAAAAGTAAAAGAACAGGAATCAAATATTGCTGCACTTAAGAAACAATATGAGCAGGAATTGGCAATGTCTAAGTTGGCTGCACAGTCTGCAAAGCGTGATATTTCTGAAGTAGTGTTTGCGGAAGGAGACCTTAAACTTTTAGCGACCATTATTTATTGTGAAGCAGGTGGAGAACCCTATGCAGGACAGCTTGCAGTTGGTGCTGTTGTGATTAACCGTCTGCTAAGCTCAGTCTATCCCGACACGATTGTTGGTGTCATCTATCAAAGAAAACAATTTTCGCCTGTTGGGAGTGGACGATTTGATTTAGCACTTGCCAATGGAAAAGCAACGCAAAGCTGTTATCAGGCAGCGCAGGAAGCTATGAATGGATCAACAAATGTAGGCAATTGTGTCTATTTCAGAACGCCGATTGAAGGGTTGACTGGAATGCAAATAGGTGGACATATTTTCTACTAAGCTGCCGTTATTTTTAAGTGACCTTCAAATAAGTGGGCGTATTTGATTTATTGTTCGTATTTTTCAAGCAGAAGTTGAAAGGACTTAAATTCACCATTATAGATTAATTCCAAGAGATGATTTAACGTTAATATAGAAGTTTTTAATTGTTCTATCGTAAGGATACCATCGTTTAATGCGATAACTAATTCCTCGAGATCAATCACTTTGACAAAACCATCTGGATAGATAATAACATCGGCAAGTAGATCTGTCATAATGTATTCGTTTTTTTCGCCATTAAAAGAAGACTCTATGATATCACAATACCAATAAAGCAAGGAATTATCTTCTTTATAGAACTTGCTAAATTTGATGCCCTGATCAATCAGGTAACAGGAATATCCGTGGTGAAGGTTTTTCTTTGGTTTTAAGGCATTCCATTTTGTAATAATAATATTCTCATCTCGAAAAAGGATGATATCATCTTTTAGCAACACACATTCTTTGGGAATAATGCGCTTGCGATAGAGTGTTAGTTCATTCATAACCCACCTCCGGAATTCTCAGGAATCTGATTGACAGGAATAAAAGAATCGGGTACATGGCTATGTGGATTGACAAACTTTTCCATCCAGATCATGTCATACCACGTGTTGAACTTATACCCACATTTATGAAAATGAGCAACCTCTTTGTAGCCTAAAGCTTTGTGGAAAGAGATGCTTTCTGGATTTGGATAAGAAATACAGGCACATAAATTGGTGACATTTTGTTCTTTTAATATTTGCTCCAAGGTATGATATAATTTTTTTCCCAAGCCTTTTGACTTTTTGGTCTGATCAATATAAATAGAAGTTTCTACGGACCAATCATATGCGGTGCGCTCTTTGAACGTGCTGGCATAGGCATAGCCAACAATCACATCCTGCTCTTCCGCTACCAGAAATGGATAACGTGAAGAGATTTTTATTATTCTCTTCTTATATTCCTCAAGGGAGGGCACCTCATATTCAAATGTAATCGCAGTTTTTTTTACATAGGGAGCATAGACTTCAAGAATTGCAGTGGCATCCTCCGGGGTTGCTCTTCTAACCAATAGTTCACTTTTACAGTTGTTCATTAATTCTTCCCTTTATTTGTAATATATGATGAAATGTTACTATTTTGCAAACTAAAAGTCAATGAGATTAGGTTGTTTGTATGAAAAATGTAAAGGGACAGTAAAGTGCAGAATTAGTTTCTATAAACGTTAAATAAGTTGAAAAAAAGTGAAATATAAGATAAAATGTATACAATATTTACAATCTGATGGTGGAGGTGAGAAAATGGCAATGGAGACAATACAATCTGTTCGTGAAGCAGAGCAATTAGCAGCACAAAAAGAGAAGGATGCGCATGCAGAAGCAGAGCAGATCGTCTCTCGGGCAGAAACAGAATCAAAAGAGCTCCTGGTTTCAATTCAAAATTCTATACAGGAGTATACTGTGAGTGCTTTAAACAATGCAAAAGTCCAGTCGGTAGAATTAATGAATGCGGCAAAATCAGAAGCAGAAAAGGAAATAGAAGAACTGCGGCGTAATGTATCTGAAAAAGAAAATTTGGCAATTCAAATGGTCTTAAGAGAATTAATTTAATAGATGGAAGGGAGGTACCTATACTATGGCTGTGCTGCAAATGCAGCGTATCACAATTTGTGCACTCAAAAGAGACCGGAAACAGTTGTTGGAATATTTACAACGACGTGGTGTGATTGAGATAACGAATGAGATTTCAGAAGATGAAGTTTTTCATAAAATGGATGTTAATGTTGCTGTTTCCCTGCTTGAAAAGGGAAAAAGAAATGCAGAAGAAGCAATTAGAATTCTGAATGAGATGGTACCTGTGAAGAAGTCCATGTTAGACGGGCTCAATGGAAGAAGTGTTGTATCAAAAAAAGAGTATGATGAATTTGCGGAAAAAAGCGAGAAAGTTTCACGTATTGTTAGCAGAATCGTACAGATTGAGAAGCAACTTGCTGAAAGCAAAGCTGAGCTGATCAGAATGAGTATGCAGTCAGAAATGTTGCTACCATGGGTAAATCTTGATGTTCCATTAAATTTTAAAGGAACCAAGAAAACCATAGCATACATAGGATCCATACCAGGAGAGTGGTCACTGGAGCAAATCTATGCGGAAATTTCCGAGATAGAAAAAGTTACGATAGATATCATATTTAGCAGTAAAACAAATACAAATGTTTTTATTCTGTGTGAGAAAACAGAATCAGAAAGAGCAATTGAAAAGCTAAGAGAGATGGGGTTTGCTTATCAGACGTTACAAACAGCGAAAGCTCCTAAAGAAATGGAAGCTGATTTGAAGCTGGAAGAAAAAGAAGTCAACTTAGATATAGAAGCTCTTTTGGAAGAACTAACAGAACTTTCGTCTCATCGAAGTGAAATTGAATTTTTTCAGGATTACGCAACAATGAGATTGCATAAGTATGAGGTGTTAGGGCAATTACCTCAGTCAAAAAGTATTTTTGTAATCACAGGGTATTTACCAAATGAAGATTGTGAATCAATTGAAACTGGTATTTTAGAAAAGTTTGAAGCGTTTGTTGAATTTGAAAGCCCTTCAGAAAATGAAGAGGTTCCTGTAAAATTAAAAAATAATAAGTTTGTAGAACCACTCGAAGGAACAATCGAATCGTTCAGTTTGCCTGGAAAAGGAGAGATTGATCCAACGACAGTAACCGCAATTTTTTATTATGTCCTGTTTGGTCTGATGTTATCTGACGCGGTTTATGGATTGGTTATGGTTGCAGGATGTGGATTTGTCCTTCTTAAATTTGGAAAAAAAATGGAAGATGGCATTAAGAAGGCAATGAAAATGTTTTTCTTCTGTGGTATTTCTACCACTTTTTGGGGAGTGATGTTTGGAAGTTACCTAGGAGATATTGTGGATACTTTTTCGACAACGTTTCTTGGCAAAACAACTTCAATCGCGCCTGTTTGGTTTTTCCCAGTGAAAGAGCCTATGAGGATGCTTGTATTTTCAATGCTTTTGGGAATTATTCACCTGATTGCAGGATTAACAATGAAACTATACCAGAATTTGAAACAAAAAGACTACTCGGGTATTGTTTATGATGTTATCTTTTGGTATTTCCTATTACTTGGCTCTATTTTTGCCTTGATGGGAGTTCCAACTTTTACGAATACTTTAGGAGTAACATTTGTGCTCCCAGAAGTTGTTACAAAAACAGGGGGTATTCTTGCGTTAATTGGTGCGGTAGGAATCGTACTGACAAATGGAAGAGAATCCAAAAATCCATTTAAACGGTTTTTAAAAGGGTTATATGCGCTTTATGGAATCACAGGATATCTGAGTGATATTTTATCTTACTCAAGATTACTTGCGTTAGGGCTTGCGACAGGTGTTATCTGCACTGTAATCAATAAAATGGCAAGCATGACGGCAACAGGGATTTTGGGAATTATTCCCTTTTTGATTATTGTAATCTTTGGACACACCCTGAATATTGCAATTAATGCATTGGGAGCATATGTACATACGACGCGTCTTCAATATGTTGAGTTTTTTGGTAAATTTTATAACGGTGGTGGACGATCATTTCGCCCATTTGATGTTAAAACAAAATATTATAAAATTAAGGAGAATTGAGAAAATGGAAAGTTTAGGAATTGTATTTGCATTAACAGGAGCAATTATGGCAGCGCTGGTAGCAGGTGTTGGTTCTGCGATTGCAGTAGGTATGGCAGGAGAAGCAGCAGCAGGGGTAGTAACAGATGATCCAAGTAAATTTAGTAAAGTTCTTATCCTACAGTTATTGCCGGGTACACAGGGAATCTATGGATTGTTAATCGCATTCATTACACTAACACAGATTGGGGTTCTTGGTGGGTCCTCTGAAATGTCACTTGCAAAGGGACTACTATATTTTGCAGCATGTCTTCCAATGGCAATTGTTGGATACTTTTCAGCAATTAAACAAGCGAGAGCATCTCTTGCAAGTATTTCACTTGTTTCCAAAAAACCAGATCAGTTTGGTAAAGCAATGATTTTCCCGGCGATGGTTGAAACCTATGCAATTTTAGCTTTGCTTATTTCGATTTTGTCAATTATGGGAATCGCACCATTGGCAATATAATTAATAAGGAGAGCTTGGCTATGACTGGATTAGATAAAATCATTAAGCACATTGAGGATGGTGCCTCTGTTACTGCTGAGGAATTGATTCTGCAGGCCAAGGAAATAGCAGAACAAATGCGAAGTGTTGCGAAAACGGACGGAGAGAGACTGACAGCAGAATCCAAAGAACAGACTTCCTTGGAAGTTGATTCTTATATGGAAAGAGCAAAATCAGCTGCAGCATTACAAAAAAGGAAAATGATTCTCACTGCAAAACAAGAGTGTATAAGCGAAATTATTGAAAAGACGCAGAATCATTTACTTCATATGGAATCAGAAGAATACTTTACAATAATCATGAAGATGATTCCTAAATATGTACGTTCCATGAATGGACAGATTATGTTCTCATCCAGAGATCTTGAAAGAATGCCAACAGATTTGCAGAGTAAAATAGAAATGAGTTTGGCTGACAGAGAAGGAGCAAGGCTTCAGATTTCTGACAAACCTGCTAAAATAAAAGGTGGATTTGTATTAGTTTACGAGGATGTAGAAGAAAATTGCTCATTTGAAGCACTTTTTGAAAATGACAGAGATCAATTACAGGATAAAATCGGGGCGTTGCTATTTGAGCAACAAGTATCGTAGAAAGGGAAGGTGTTTGGATGTCTCAGGAACAATACATCTATGCGGTTGCCCGTGTCCGATCTAAAGAGCTGGGATTACTCGATAAAAGCATTTTAGAACAGTTGCTGTCATGTAAAAATTATGAGGATTGTCTCAAAATATTGGCTGACAAAGGATGGGGAGATCATTCGGGTGAAAGCGCGGAAGAAATGCTTTCCAAAGAGCGTGAGAAAACCTGGGAATTTATCAGGGAACAGGTTGAAGACTTGTCTGTATTTGACACCTTTCTTTATGAGAAAGACTTTCACAATCTGAAAGCGGCAATTAAACAGGTTTATATTAGAAAAGAAGTTCCAAATATTTATATTGGAAATGGAACAATTGATGCAAATATAATCTACGAAACAGTGAAAAATCATGATTTTTCGAAATTACCTGTTCATATGCAGGATGCTGCTGAGGAAGCATATCAAATACAAATGCATCATGGTGATGGACAGCTCTGTGATATTATATTAGATCGGGCAGCATTGGATACGTTATATCTTAAGGCAGTGGAATCTGGAAATACTTTACTAATTGATTACGCTGAATTAAGAGTTGTAACTGCGAATATTAATATTGCAATCAGAGGTGCCAAAACAAAAAAGAAACCAGAATTTTTTGAAATGGCATTGGCAAACTGTAGGACACTAAATAAAATAGAGTTAATGAAGGCTTCACTGGTAGGCGTAGAGGCGATTTATGAATATTTGCTTACCACAGTGTATGATGATGCAGTAGACGCATTAAAGCAATCATTTTCAGCTTTTGAGCGGTGGTGCGATAACTTAATCATAAAGGAGATAAAGCCACAAAAATACAATACAACGTCAATTTCTCCACTAGCAGCTTACATTTTAGCAAGAGAAAATGAAATTAAGACGGTTCGAATCCTGCTTTCGGGAAAATTGAATGATCTTCCTGAAAATGCAATCAGAGAAAGACTGAGGGATATGTATGTATAGGATAGCGATTATGGGAGACCGTGATAGTATCTACGGATTTGCGGCTTTGGGCATCGCTACTTATCCAGTAAGCGATAAAGAAGAAGCTGTAAAGACGTTAAAATTTCTAGCAGAGTCATCTTTTGCAGTAATCTATACAACGGAGGCGTTGTATACAGAAATTGCGGATGTAATCGAGACTTATTCAGAAGGCTTGGTACCAGCGGTTATACCTGTTCCCGGAGTGCATGGAAATAATGGAATTGGAATTGCCAAGGTTAGAAAGTCAGTTGAACGAGCTGTTGGATCTGATATTATCTTTAACAATGAAAACTAGTAAAGCGGGTGATAAGAAAAATGAAAAAGGGTACCATTAAAAAAGTAGCAGGACCTTTAGTAATTGCAGAGAACATGCGTGATGCCAATATGTTTGACGTTGTTCGTGTAAGCGAACAACGATTAATTGGTGAAATTATAGAAATGCATGGTGATCTTGCATCAATACAGGTTTATGAGGAAACATCTGGACTGGGTCCAGGAGAGCCGGTAGAGTCTACAAACGCGCCACTTAGTGTAGAACTTGGACCGGGACTGATTGGTAGTATTTTTGATGGAATTCAAAGACCGTTGGTTCGAATTATGGAAGAAACTGGAAATAATTTGAAAAGAGGAATTGAAATTCCATCCTTAAGCAGAGAGGATTCCTGGCATTTTGCTCCATTAAAAAAAGTAGGAGACAAAGTGAAAGCTGGAGATATCATTGGCCGTGTTCAAGAGACTGTAATTATTGAGCACAAAATAATGATTCCAAATGGAATGAACGGAACGATCGTTTCGATTGATGAAGGTGATTACAAAATTACGGACAGCGTAGCTGTTGTGGAGACGGCAGAGGGTGAACGTAAGGAAGTTACGATGATGCAAAAGTGGCCAGTTCGAGTTGGACGACCATATAAAGAAAAATTATCCCCCAATATGCCACTCATTACAGGGCAACGAGTTGTGGATACTTTGTTTCCAATTGCAAAAGGTGGAGTTGCAGCAGTTCCAGGTCCGTTTGGAAGTGGAAAAACAGTTGTACAGCATCAGCTTGCGAAATGGGCGGAAGCAGATATCATCGTTTACATCGGTTGTGGTGAACGTGGAAATGAAATGACAGATGTTCTGAATGAATTCCCAGAATTAAAGGATCCCAAAACGGGTCACTCCCTAATGGAGCGAACGGTATTGATTGCAAACACTTCGGATATGCCTGTTGCGGCAAGAGAAGCTTCTATTTATGTTGGAATTACAATCGCTGAATATTTCAGAGACATGGGATTTTCTGTTGCACTCATGGCGGATTCAACATCAAGATGGGCAGAAGCGTTACGTGAAATGTCTGGTCGTCTAGAAGAAATGCCAGGAGAAGAAGGTTACCCTGCTTATCTGGGTAGTAGACTTGCTCAATTTTATGAAAGGGCAGGAAGGGTTATTTCCCTTGGTTCAGAAGGAAGAGAAGGTACGCTATCAGTAATTGGCGCAGTATCGCCACCAGGAGGAGATATTTCCGAACCGGTATCACAGGCAACGCTTCGAATTGTAAAGGTATTCTGGAGTCTGGATTCAAGTCTTGCTTACAGAAGACATTTTCCTGCAATTAACTGGCTTACCAGTTACTCCCTGTACTCAGATAATATGGGACAGTGGTTTAACGACAGTGTAGATCAAAGCTGGATGGCATTACGTGCCAGACTGATGCATTTGCTTCATGATGAATCAGAATTAGATGAAATTGTAAAACTGGTTGGTATGGATGCGCTATCCTCTCCGGATCGATTGAAACTGGAAGCGGCACGTTCAATCAGAGAAGATTTCCTTCACCAGGATGCGTTTCATGAAGTTGATACTTATTCTCCTTTGGAAAAACAATTCAAAATGATGGAACTGGTGCTTGCATACTATGATAAGTCATTAAGTGCCCTGGAACAGGGTGTTTCCATAAATGAATTAGTGAAACTACCAGTCAGAGAAAAAATTGGAAGATTTAAATATATAGCGACCGAAATTATGGAGAAAGAATTCCATGAAACAATGGAAATACTTGAAAGAAATTTAGAAAATCTGTTGAAGAAGGAGGAAGCCTAATGCCTAAGGAGTATAGAACCATCCAGGAAGTTGCAGGTCCTCTGATGCTTGTACGTGGAGTGGAAGATGTTTCCTATAATGAACTCGCAGAAATAGAACTTGCGAGTGGAGAAAAAAGACGTTGTAAGGTGCTTGAGATTGATGGTGGCAACGCATTGGTTCAGTTGTTTGAGAGTTCTACCGGAATCAATCTGTCTAACAGTAAAGTTCGGTTCCTGGGAAGAAGTATGGAACTTGGAGTGTCCGAAGATATGCTGAGCCGTGTATTTGACGGACTCGGAAGACCGATTGATAATGGCCCAGAGATTCTGCCAGAAAAAAGAATGGATATTAACGGACTTCCAATGAATCCAGCGGCTAGAAATTATCCACAGGAGTTCATTCAGACTGGGATATCTGCAATTGATGGACTGAACACACTTGTAAGAGGACAGAAGTTACCAATCTTTTCGGCGAGCGGACTTCCTCACGCTGAGCTTGCAGCACAGATTGCAAGGCAGGCCAAAGTTAGAGGGACCAGTGAGCCATTTGCAGTAGTATTTGCGGCAATGGGTATTACGTTTGAAGAAGCGAATTTCTTCACACAGAGTTTTCGCGAAACAGGAGCAATTGATAGAACTGTTATGTTCGTAAATTTAGCGAATGACCCAGCGGTAGAGCGTATTGCAACACCAAGAATGGCTTTAACTGCAGCAGAATACCTGGCATTTGAAAAAGGGATGCATGTTCTGGTTATCCTGACTGATATTACGAATTATGCAGATTCTTTACGTGAGGTTTCAGCCGCAAGAAAAGAAGTACCAGGGCGTCGTGGATATCCTGGATATATGTACACAGATCTTGCATCACTCTATGAACGCGCAGGCCGACTAAAAGGAAAAGCTGGTAGTATTACCATGATTCCTATTTTAACGATGCCTGAGGATGACAAAACCCACCCAATCCCTGACTTGACAGGATATATTACAGAGGGTCAGATTATTCTGAGTAGAGAGTTATATAGAAAAAGCGTTGCGCCCCCAATTGACGTACTTCCCTCTCTTTCCCGTTTGAAAGACAAAGGAATCGGGGCTGGTAAGACACGTGAGGATCATGCGAATACGATGAACCAACTTTTTGCCGCGTATGCACGTGGAAAAGAGGCAAAAGAGCTCATGATTGTATTAGGAGAAGCTGCATTGACTGATATTGACAAGCTATATGCAAAATTTTCAGATGCATTTGAACAAGAGTATGTATCGCAAGGTTATCTGACGAATAGAAGCATTGAAGAAACACTCGATTTGGGATGGAAACTCTTATCCATTCTTCCTAGAACAGAACTTAAGAGAATTAAGGATGAATTTTTAGATCAGTATTATGGGAAATAGGCAATCACGCTATTTAGATACTGATTAGAAAAGGGAAGAAGGGAGGTTAACCATATGGCAAAAAAACAGGTCAATCCTACCCGAATGGAATTGACAAAATTAAAGAAAAAATTAGTCACGGCAACCAGAGGACATAAGCTTTTAAAAGACAAACGTGATGAACTGATGAGACAGTTTCTGGAGTTGGTTAGAGAAAACAAGGATTTACGTGAAAAAGTTGAAGCGGGGATACAGGCTGCGAACAAGAATTTTGTGTTAGCAAGAGCAGGGATGTCAGATGAGGTGCTTAATGTTGCGCTTATGATTCCCAAGCAAGAAGTATTTCTTACACTTGATCATAAAAATGTCATGAGTGTCGACATTCCGGTTTTTGAATACCAAACAAAAACACCTGATTCAAATGATATCTATTCTTATGGTTTTGCGTTTACTTCAAGTGATCTGGATGATTCGATTAAGTCCTTGCAGGATATCTTTCCAGATATGTTAAAACTTGCTGAAGTAGAAAAAGCGTGCCAGCTCATGGCATCTGAAATCGAAAAAACCAGAAGAAGAGTAAATGCATTGGAACATGTCATGATACCTGAACTCAGAGAAAATATTAAATATATTGTAATGAAGTTAGATGAAAATGAAAGAAGTACACAGATCAGACTTATGAAAGTTAAGGATATGATGCTGGAACAAGCTCATCATTATAAAGAGAAAGAGCAAATGGTATAAATTTAGAAAAGAGATATAAGTTGTGGAGAGTATACACAACTTATATTTTTTTTGACAATTTAATTAAAATATATAGTCATCTCATTTTGAATCTCGAGATTATTAAGGAAAATTTTAGTTGAGGTTTTAGCAGGGAACTATTAGAATGGAAATATGGAAAATATAAATAAAATCGATGCAATTTTAGATAAGCATATCACACAGGAAATGATACAGCTGATTGCCAGTAAACCCCTTAAAAAAGATTTAGGCTTAAAAATAAAACTACGGCCAATCAAACAGGGGAAAGAAATTTTATTTCAGGCAAGTAGTTTTATTGGTGTGCAGGTGTTTCATAAGAATTATACAAAAAAAGAGGTGGTTTCTTTCTTGGAAGAGGCAATCACTCATCAGTTTCAACAAGTTGAAATCCAGACAATCTCTCATAATGTAACCATTTTAATAAGTAAAAAGGGAAAAATTACGATAAAAGAAAAGAAAAATCAAACGACGGAAAAAGAGATTGATTTTTCGCATAATAGAAAAAAAAGTTACTTGCTAGAAGAAGGAACGCCCATTGGTTTTTTGATTGATTTGGGAATACAGGACTCTGATGGAAAAATTCTAAAATCAAAATATGACAAGTATAGACAGATAAATCGGTTTTTGGAGTTTATAGACGATATTATTCCGGCGCTAAAAAAAGAGGGTAGAATTCACATTCTTGACTTTGGTTGTGGAAAATCCTATCTGACATTTGCAATGTATCATTTTTTAAAAGTCATAAAAGGGATGGACATCTCGATTACGGGATTAGATTTAAAGTCGGACGTGATTCATAACTGTAATCTTTTAAGTCAAAAATATCAGTATGAAAATTTAAAGTTTCTACATGGTGATATCGCAGAATATACACAAGAAGACCAAATCGATATGGTAGTCACGTTACATGCATGCGATACGGCAACAGATTTTGCACTCCAGAAGGCAGTTTTATGGGGAGCAAAAGTAATTCTGTCTGTTCCGTGCTGTCAACATGAATTGAATCAGCAGATTTCCTGTGAGGTATTAAAACCAATTTTAAAATATGGTTTGATAAAAGAAAGAATTGCAGCACTTGCGACGGATGCAATACGGGCGGAGATTCTGGAAGGACATGGCTATGAGGTGCAGATTCTTGAATTTATAGATATGGAACACACACCAAAAAATATATTGATCCGTGCAGTGAAACGGAGGGAAAAGAGTGAAAGACAGAAGGAAGAGTTAACAGAACTTTTTTCCTTTTTGCAAATTGACCCAACGCTAAATAAACTATTAAGCAGAAAGTAACGATGAAAGAAACGAAAAGGATGCTATGAAAAGTACAATAATAAAGATATGTGTCTGTATCATCACTTTTTTTGTTTCAATTGCCTTTATTGGAGCAATTTCTAACAAAGGAAATGCTGACATGACCATTGAAATGCCACCGGCGGAGCTTCCCCTCGTTTATGTGGTTAAGAATGCGCAGCGTATTAACTGCATGCATGGATATTCAAGAGAAATGTCCGAAAGCTACATGAGAGATGTTATAACGCCAATTGAAAATGATCGTAAAATTAATTTTTATGTTGATTCTTTTGGAACGGAAATGGGAGAAATCAGCTTTGAATTACGTAGTATTGATGGAAAAAGATTAATTGAAAATACAAAACTTTCAAAGTTAGGTGAAACAGAAGACGGATTTGAATTTCAGATTGTTTTAAAAGATTTGATTGAACCGCAGGTAGAGTATAATTTAGCAGTTATCATTTCTGGAGAAAATGAAGAAAAAACCTATTATTATACAAGAATTATACAGTCAGAAGAGTTGTATCTTGAAGAGAAGCTACAGTTTGCGAAACAATTTCACGAGAGTACGTTTACCCGAAATGAAGAGATAGCAAAATATCTTGAATCTAATTCAGAGGGGGATAACACGACGCTTCAAAAAGTTACGATACATTCAAGTTTTTCACAAATCACGTGGGCAAATCTTAGTGTTATGAAAGATGGGGAACCACAGATTTCAATTACAGAAGTAGGACCACAGACTGCATCATTTTTATTTGACTATTCTGTTTTGATAGGAGAAAAAAAATATAGAGTTCAGGAATACTATCGTGTCAGATATGGAACGGAGCGAATGTATCTGCTGGATTTTGAGAGAAGTATGAATCAATACTCTGTCATGGATCTTTCGATTTTTTCGAGTAGTAAAATACTTCTTGGTATCACTGACTTGAAAATGGAAAAAAAAGAAAGTGAAGATGGAAATATACTAGCTTTTGTGCAGGAAAATGCTCTGTACTCCTTTAATATGACAGAGAATAA
>CANRNK010000029.1 GCA_947631985.1 uncultured Lachnospiraceae bacterium
CAGAATTTTAGAAATTATGAGGATTTAAAGATAGATTTTAGTAGTGGAACCAATATTTTATATGGACTAAACGCGCAAGGAAAAACTAATATTTTGGAAGCAATTTATCTTTCCGCAACGACTAAATCTCATAAAAATAGTAAAGATAAAGAAATTATTAAATTTGAAAAAGAAGAATCCCATATAAAAACTATAATTAGTAAAGATGAAGTAGAAGAAAAAATTGATATGCATTTGAGAAAAAGCAAATCAAAAGGAATTGCAATTAATAATAAAAAAATAAAAAAAGCTTCTGAACTTCTAGGTTTATTAAATGTGGTTCTTTTTTCTCCTGAAGATTTAGGTATTATAAAAAATGGACCTTCTGAAAGAAGAAGATTTATTGATATGGAATTATGTCAGTTAGATAATTTTTATTTGTATAATTTAAATAATTACAATAAAATTGTGAATCAAAGAAATAAGTTACTAAAGGATTTTTATTTAAATCCTGATTTAAAAGAAACTTTATCTATTTGGGATTCTCAATTAGTATCCTATGGAAGTAAAATAATTGAAAGAAGAAGAAATTTTATAGTTCAATTAAATAATATTATTGAAGAAATACACAGTAAACTTACAGGAAATGTTGAAAAACTAAATATAAAATATGAACCAGATGTATCAGAAGAAAAATATGAAAAAGAGTTAAAAACAAATCAATTAAGAGATATAAAATTAAAACAAACAACTGTTGGACCTCATAGAGACGATTTTTCATTTATAATTAATGATAATGATGTAAGAAAATATGGATCTCAGGGACAACAAAGAACAGCTGCTCTTTCTTTGAAACTTGCAGAAATTGAATTAGTTAAAAAGACAATTAAAGATACTCCAGTTTTGTTGCTTGACGATGTATTATCAGAATTGGACAGTAATAGGCAAAATTATTTATTAAATAATATAAGAGATATACAAACAATTATTACATGTACTGGTTTAGATGAATTTATAAATAATCGTTTTGAAATAAATAAGATTTTTCAAATTAGCAATGGAACTATTGTAAAGGATCATTAATTTTTTAAAATAGATTTAGGAGGCACAAAATGGGTACTGAATATGGAGCAGATCAAATTCAGATTTTAGAAGGTCTGGAAGCAGTTAGAAAACGCCCTGGAATGTATATTGGAAGTACATCACTTAGGGGATTACATCATCTTGTTTATGAAATTGTTGATAATGCAATAGATGAGGCACTAGCTGGATATTGTAATAGTATTCAGGTATTTATAAATAAAGATAATTCTATCACCGTTATTGACAATGGGAGAGGAATTCCAGTTGGAATTAATCATAAAGCAGGAATTCCAGCTGTTGAAGTGGTTTTTACTATTTTACATGCAGGTGGTAAATTTGGAGGAGGAGGATATAAGGTTTCTGGTGGACTTCATGGTGTTGGTGCTTCTGTTGTAAATGCTTTATCCAATTTCTTAGAGGTAGAAATATATCAGGAAGGAAAAATATATAAACAAAGATATGAAAAAGGGAATGTTGTATATCCACTTAAAATTGTAGGAGATTGTGATTTAAAAAAAACAGGAACAAAAGTAACTTTTTTACCAGATGATACAATTTTTGAAGAAACAGAATTTGATTTTGATATCTTAAAACAAAGACTAAGAGAAATGGCATTTCTTACAAAAAGTTTATTAATTGTACTTACTGATAAAAGACCAGAAATAGAAAATGTAAAAGAATTTCATTATGAAGGTGGTATTAAAGAATTTGTTAGTTATTTAAACAAGAGTAAAACACCTATCTATGATAATATAATGTATTTTGAAGGAAAAAAGGATAATGTGTATGTTGAGGTTGCAATGCAACATAATGATTCCTATACAGAAAGTTCTTATAGTTTTGTTAATAATATTAATACCCCTGAAGGTGGAACTCACCTTACAGGTTTTCGTAATGCAATTACAAAAACTTTTAATGATTATTCCAGAAGTGTAAAGTTATTGAAGGAATCTGAAACAAATCTGTCGGGTGAAGATATAAGAGAAGGATTGACTGCAATTGTTAGTATCAAGATAGAAGATCCTCAATTTGAGGGACAAACAAAACAAAAACTTGGAAATTCTGAAGCAAGAGGAGCAGTAGATAATATTGTAAGTGAACAACTTACATATTTTTTAGAACAAAATCCTTCTATTGCAAAATTAATATGTGAAAAATCGATATTAGCACAGAGAGCCAGAGATGCAGCTAGAAAAGCCAGGGATTTAACCAGAAGAAAAACTGCTTTAGAAGGAATGGCTTTGCCAGGTAAGTTGGCAGATTGTTCTGATAAAGATCCAAAAAATTGTGAAATATATATTGTAGAAGGTGATTCTGCTGGTGGAAGTGCAAAAACTGCCAGAAGCAGAAATACACAGGCAATTCTTCCACTTAGAGGTAAAATATTAAATGTAGAAAAAGCAAGATTAGATAGAATTTATGGAAATGCTGAGATAAAAGCTATGATTACCGCATTTGGAACAGGAATTCATGAAGATTTTGATATTTCTAAATTAAGATATCATAAGATTATTATAATGACAGATGCTGACGTAGATGGTGCGCATATAAGTACTTTATTATTAACATTTCTATATCGGTTTATGCCCTCTTTGATTAAAGAAGGGTATGTTTATCTTGCACAGCCACCTTTATATAAATTGGAAAAAAATAAAAAAGTCTGGTATGCATACAGTGATGAAGACTTAAATAAAATACTAGTCGAAATTGGAAGAGATCAAAATAACAAAATTCAAAGATATAAAGGTCTTGGAGAAATGGATGCAGAACAATTATGGGAAACAACTATGGATCCAGAGAGAAGAATTCTTTTAAGAGTAACAATGGATGAAGAAGCAGAATCAGAAATTGATCTTACTTTTACAACATTAATGGGTGATAAAGTTGAACCACGTCGTGAATTTATAGAAGAAAATGCAAAATATGTTAGAAATCTAGATATATAAAAGGAGAAAAAAATGGAAGACAATATCTTTGATAAGATACATGAAGTTGACTTAAAGAAAACCATGGAAACCTCCTATATCGATTATGCGATGAGTGTTATTGCATCACGTGCACTTCCAGATGTTAGAGATGGTTTAAAACCTGTTCAAAGAAGAGTACTATTTTCTATGATTGAATTAAACAATGGTCCGGATAAACCTCATAGAAAATGTGCACGTATCGTCGGAGATACAATGGGTAAGTATCACCCACATGGTGATAGTTCTATTTATGGATCTCTTGTTAATATGGCTCAACCATGGTCAACGAGATACCCTTTGGTGGATGGACATGGAAATTTTGGATCCGTTGATGGTGACGGTGCAGCTGCAATGAGATACACAGAAGCAAGATTGTCTAAAATATCAATGGAAATGCTTGCAGATATTAATAAGGATACAGTAGACTTTGCCCCTAACTTTGATGAGACAGAAAGAGAACCTTCTGTTCTTCCGAGTAAATACCCTAATCTATTAGTTAATGGAACAACAGGAATTGCTGTTGGAATGGCAACGAATATACCTCCTCACAATTTGAGAGAAGTAATTGCTGCGGTTGTAAAAATGATAGATAATCAGGTTCTTGAAGAAAGAAATACCGATTTGGAGGAACTTTTAGAAATTATAAAGGGGCCTGACTTTCCAACAGGTGGAATTATTTTAGGAACAAGTGGTTTTGATCAGGCATATAGAACTGGTCGTGGAAAAGTAAGAGTTCGTGCTGTGACAGATATTGAAATGATGGCGAATGGTAAGAGTCGCATTATTGTTACAGAATTACCCTATATGGTTAATAAAGCCAGACTGATTGAAAAAATGGCTGAATTGGTAAGAGACAAGAAATTAGATGGAATTACTGATTTAAGGGATGAATCTGACCGCGATGGAATGAGAATTGTTATTGAACTACGAAAAGATGTTAATGCAAATATTATGTTGAATTTATTATATAAACATACTCAAATGCAGGATACTTTTGGGATTATCAATTTAGCGCTGGTTAATAATGAACCAAGAATCATGAATATTCATGAAATGCTACTACATTATCTAAATCATCAAAAAGAAGTAATTACAAGAAGAACACAGTATGATCTTAATAAAGCAGAAGAAAGAGATCACATTTTACTTGGTTTGTTAATTGCTCTTGATAATATTGATGAAGTAATTAAAATTATGAGATCAAGTCGAACGACAGCAGAAGCAAAAGAACGCCTAATGGATAGATTTGGATTAAGTGATGTACAATCCCAGGCGATTGCTGATATGAGACTTAGAGCATTAACAGGACTGGAAAGAGAAAAATTAGAAAATGAACACAAAGAATTACTAGAAAGAATAGCAGGTTTAAAAGCGATTCTTGGTAATGAAAAATTATTATTAGGTGTTATTAGAGATGAAATTGTCGTTATCTCCGATAAATTTGGGGATGAAAGAAAGACTTCTATTGGATTTGATGAGTATGATCTATCAATGGAAGATTTAGTTCCTAGAGAAAATACTGTGCTTGCCATGACAAGACTTGGTTATATTAAAAGAATGACAGTTGATAATTTTAGGAGTCAGCATCGTGGTGGTAGAGGAATTAAAGGGATGCAGACAATAGAGGATGATTTTATTGAAGATCTTTTAATGACGACTACTCACCATTACATAATGTTTTTTACAAATTTTGGAAGAGTATATAGATTGAAGGTCTATGAAATTCCTGAGGCGAGCAGAACAGCAAGAGGTGTTGCAATTATTAACCTTCTTCAATTAAATCCAGGGGAAAAAGTATCAGCAATTATTCCACTCAAAGATTATGAAGAAGATAAGAATCTGTTTATGGTCACCAGAAATGGAATCGTTAAGAAAACTTCTATTTTAGAATATAGTAATGTTAGGAAAAAAGGACTTGCTGCAATTAATTTAAAAGAAGAAGATGAATTGATTGAGGTAAAAACAACAGATAAAAGTGATCAAATTTTCCTTGTTACAAAACATGGAATGTGTATTCGATTTAAAGAAACGGATGTAAGAGCAACAGGAAGAACTTCCATGGGTGTGATTGGTATGAATCTGTCTGATGGAGATGAAATTATTGGAATGCAGTTGGAACACCAGGGAGATTCATTGTTGATTGTATCAGAAAATGGTATGGGAAAAAGAACGTATCTGAATGAATTTACTGTTCAAAAAAGAGGTGGTAAGGGAGTTAAATGTTATAAAATTACTGAAAAAACAGGTTTTGTAATCAGTTTAAAAGCGGTTACAGATGAACATGAAATTATGATGATTACCTCTGAAGGAATTATAATTCAATTGAGAATGGAAGATATTTCTGTACTTGGAAGAATTACTTCAGGAGTTAAAATGATTAATCTTGCTGAGGGTGTGAAAGTAGCACAGATTGCCAAAGTAAGAGGAAGAGTATCTGATGGCAGACAGGAATTTGATAATATGGAAGATGCTATGGAAGATATCACAGAAGATAGTAAAGAAGAAGGTAGTATAAATTTGAACTCTGAGAGTGTGGATTATGATGAAACTGAGAATAGTTCAAAAGAACCAGAAGTAGAGGACAGTAATACTGATTTGTAAGATAATTAATAAAATGGCTACACTTTCATAGAAAGTGTAGCCATTTTTTAAGGCTCTTTATCAATTAAAAATCATAGTCTTGAAACTGAGAAGGAATATAGTTCTTCTTTCTTTTTCTCTGTTTTCTACTTTTTGAAAATTGATAGTTATTTATTAAGGAATGAATTACAAAAATACTAATTAATAACCCAGAAGAAATAATAATAATAAATAAAATTTTTGTTACATTTAAAAACAAAACGGAATCATCGTCATCTACTAAGGTTTCTTCTGTTATCATCGGAGAAGAAATAGGCTTGTTATCAGAATCATCAACAGGAGAGATAAAGGATACTGATGCATTTCCTACAGGTACATCTTGATAGGAATATTTTATTGATGCAATCTTTTGTGTATCTTTATCTTCATACTCTAAAGTTGATAAAGTATCGTCAAAGGTAACGTTTGTAGGAAGAACTATAAACGAATTGGGATCAATTTTTAGGATAGAAGAAGAGTTTCCAAAAACAGTACTGTCAGATTCAAAAAAATCTGTTGTGCTGACTGAAAAATCTTTTTCATTTTCTGCTATATTAATCTTTTGAAAGTTTTGAAAACCATATTCAAAAAGAGAGATTGTATCATTAAACTGTTCAGGAGATTCTTCTTTCATAATAACACAAACTAAGGTCATTCCATCTTTTCTTGCACAGGATACCAATGTTTGTCTTGCCTCAGAAGTATAGCCTGTTTTACTCCCAACAATGTAGTCATAGGAACATTCTCTACCAGGGAGTAACTTGTTTTTTGAATGAACAACAATATCATCAGGTTGTTTCATTGTCTGAGGAATTTCGTAGGTAACAGTACTCGACATTTTACAGAGAAGATCATTTGAAAAAAAGGATCTTGCAATTGTAGCAAGGTCAAAAGCAGTAGTAAAATGATTTTCATTATATAAGCCGTTTGGATTAATAAAATTTGAATTTTTACAACCAAGTTCCTGAGCTTTCTTATTCATTATAGATGAAAATTCTGAAACACTTCCACTTATATGCTCAGCAACTGCATTTGCTGCTTCATTTGCGGATCCAACCAAAACCCCATACAATGCCTGCTCCATCGTTATTTGTTCGCCAACATCCATCCCCATATTTGAAGAACCGCTTTCAATACTAAAAACGGCTTCATTTGAAAAAGTGACGACTTCGTTCATTTCAGCCATTTCTGCAGCTAATAAACAAGTTAATATTTTTGTTGTACTTGCTGGATATAGCTTTTCATCCACATTTTTTGCATAAAGAATGGTTCCTGTTTCCAGTTCCATTAGAATAGCTGATTGAGCTCCGAGAGCAGGACCTTGTGGCCATTCCTCTATATTGTTCGACTGAATAGGAAGTGCCTTTCTAGCTTCGGCTTCGTAATTATAATCAACTTCAGCATTTGACTTAAAACTCGAATTCATAAGTAAACAGCCTGATAAAAAAAGAAAAAAGGTTTTTTTTGATTTTAGAAAATTTAAATTCATAACTTATCTCCATATCTATATTCAAAATATATCATACACTATTTCGATATAAAACCAAAGAAAAAAAGTATAAAATTAAGGATTATTTTTCTAAAACGGATAAGATAAGATTACAAGGAAAGAAAAAAAAGAGGAACTTATTATTTATTGATTAATATAAATCTTTAGTGTATGATGATACAGGAAAAAATCATCAAAAAAATATTTACATTAATAATTGTTTTAGAATTAATAGGTGAAAAATGAGACTAAGAAATATACCAGGATCGGAAGAAGTTTTAAATAATTGCAGTTATGTAATAAATAAACCAAAAGAACATAAAGGCAGATGGTTTAATGTTTTTCAGAATAATAATCCCATTCAAATTGAAATAGGAATGGGAAAAGGAAAATTTATTGTTGAAATGGCAAAAAAAAATCCCCAAATTAATTTTGTTGGGATTGAAAAATATTCAAGTGTTTTACTTAGGGCAGTTCAAAAGCTGGATATGCTTGAAGAAATTAGCAATTTGCGGTTCATTTGTTTTGATGCAAAAGAAATAGATGAAATATTTGAGGTAGAAGAAATAAATAAAATCTTCTTGAATTTTTCAGATCCATGGCCAAAGGACAGACATTCTAAAAGAAGATTAACTTCCAAAGAATATTTAAATCGATATGAAAAAATTATCGAGAAATACGGAATTTTAGAATTTAAAACTGATAACAAAATTCTATTTGATTTTTCATTAGAAGAATATAAAGAAAGTAATTGGATTTTACTAGAAGTAAGTTTTGATTTACATCATGATTTAAAAATGAATACAGACAATATTATGACAGAGTATGAACAAAAGTTCTCGGAAATGGGAAATGTAATCTATAAAATGATTCTCAAAAATAAGGAATAAGTTCTAAATGCTGGATCAATATTTTTGTTCCCATAAATATCAGAATAAGGCCACCGGCAAGTTCGGCTTTTGACTGAAACCGATTACCAAAAACATGTCCAATTTTAACACCGATGGCGGAAAGTAGAAAAGTAATCAATCCAATTAATAGTACGGCAGGAAGTATTTGCACAGAGAGAAAAGCAAAAGTAACACCTACGGCTAATGCATCAATACTTGTTGCAAGCGATAGGACTAGTATATTCGTAAGGTTAAACAAATCACATTTTTCTTCCTCTTTTTCTGACAAGGCTTCTTTTATCATTTTTAACCCAATTAAACAAAGAAGGATAAATGAGATCCAATGATCAATTGATTGTATATAACTTTTAAATTGCAATCCAAGAAAATATCCAATAAGGGGCATTGCGGCTTGAAAAAGACCAAAGAAAAATGCTACCATAAGAATATTTTTCGGTTTTAATTTATTTAAAGATAAACCTTTACAGATTGCTACTGCAAAAGCATCCATTGAGAGTCCGATTGCAATAATAATTAATTCATATAAATTCATACGTTTCTCCTTCAAAATAAAGATTCCCAATACCTAAGAAGTAATTATAATGTAACAATAATAAATGTCAATTAAAATAATACAAAATATGTTTTGAATGTAGCAGGAAAGCACAATAATAATCAATGCGTTACGATGAAGAACGATTGAAAGGAATGGCTATTATATGGAAACAAAAGCACTTGTTTTAGATATTGATGGAACATTGACAAATTCAAAAAAAGAAATTTCAGTAGGTACAAAAAAAGGAATTCAAGAAGTTCTGAAAAGAGGGCATACTGTAATTCTTGCTTCTGGGAGGCCAACTGCCGGAATGCAACTATATGCCAGGGAGCTAGAACTTGAAAGCTATGGTGGATTTTTACTTTCTTTTAATGGAGCAAAAATTATAAATTGTAAAACAGGAGAAGTTGTTTTCCAAAAAACATTGCCTTCTAGTGTGATTTCTCAACTTTTTAATTTTGCAGAAAAAAGAGATTGTGGAATCGTTACTTATCTTGGAGACAGTATTATTTCTGGAAGAAGGATGGACCCTTATCTTGAGCTAGAATCTAGAATGAATGGAATGCCAATTAAAGAGGTTGAAAATTTTATAGAGTACGCAGAATATGATATGAATAAATGTTTGATGACTGCGTCTCCGGAGAAGGCAGAGCAATTTGTCATAGAATTAAATAATAAATTTTCTGATTGCTTAAGTATTTATCGTTCGGAACCCTTTTTTATTGAAATTATGCCAAAGAATATTGATAAGGCAACCTCATTAGAGAGAATGCTAAGCACAATTGGACTAACAAGCAAAGATATTATATGTTGTGGAGATGGCTACAATGATATGACAATGATTGAATACGCTGGAATTGGTGTAGCGATGGGGAATGCACAACCTGCCCTAAAAAAGATTGCGGATTATATTACAGATACAAATGATCAGGATGGTATTATAACAGTGATAGACAAATTTATTTTGAATGAATTATCATAGAAGTATTAAGAAAACGCTGCATCACAAAAGAGTGATGCAGCGTTTTTACAACGAAATATCAATGTTACTTCCAAGTTCAGGAGTGACTGACTGTTCCATCATTTTCTGTAACCCGTCTCCTAGTTCTGAAGTAAGATTCATGGACTGATCTAAAATCGCTGTTCCTATTTGGGTCTGTAATTGAGTTTGTGCCAAACCCATTGATAGTGCAATAATATCCATTGGAATTACCTCCTTTTTCATTGTCAATGTATATCGACATAAATACCAAAAAAATTAAGACCTATCATATTGAAATGCTTTAATACAGAAAGTAATCGATTCAAGTAAGATAGCAAATACAATTCCCATAAAAAACAGGTTCGGAATATTATTAATTAAGAGTAATAGAAAAGAACGATCTTCCTCCTTTGAAAAAATTGAGGAGATTATTTGCAGTAGCTCCTGATTCATCAAATTATAAGAATGTGTAAAAAGATAAGCTGGAATTAGGGACAGGAGATTTGCAATCGTCAGGAAAACTGCAAGATTCCTTGTGTAACGACCAATGTACAATTTATAAAATTCTTTTGACAAGGATAGCAATGTAAACAAAATAAAAAGATACCACATTTTTCTTATCGAGACTGGATTAAAAATTGGAATTATTTCTGATTCGTATAGAAATGAAAAAATCCCAGGAATTAGTAAAAATAAGATGCAAAAAATAATTGAAGAGGCAATGCCAAAAATGACAGAAGATTTAGGTATTGTTTCCTGCCGTATAGGAATGGTGGGTAAATCATTTAAATCAGTGTCGTCCATATCGAACTTAATTCCTTTTCTCTCGAAATATGCAAAAAAGAGTGTTACAAAACCAAAGGCCATAATTAAGCTCATAAAAATATTTCCAAACCATTCAAACAGATAAAAGAGAGAAAGATTCACTTTACTTTCAAAGAGAAGTGTCATAAAAGCAGATAAGCACATCCCAAATGAGGTGGCTGCAATAACAATTAATAAAATGGTTTTGTAAGACTGATAATATTCAGGACCAATCAAATAATTTGTTTTATCTGTTAAATACTGGCTAGCTAGCTCAGAAGGAGTACCGAGTTCTGTTAGAACCACTCGGACATCTTTATCAGTTGGTTTAACTGAACCACATCTGCTTTCTAGCATATCATCAATAAGAGTAGTAAGTTCTTTTGATACATCCTCTCTGATTCGGTGGGGAAGTTTTTTTGTTACAGCATAAATATAGCGCTCTGTTAAATTTGTTTCATTCATTTAGGATTCCTCCTTCATTAGTAGGGAATTCATAGTTTTAATGGTATTCATCCATTGTGCTTTGATGATTTCATAAATATCATCTCCAAGGTCCGTTCTTATATAATATTTTCTTGGTTTGCTACTTTCCTGTGTATCCCATTTACTTAATAATATTCCCTGACTTTCCAGCCTACGAAGCAATGGGTATAAAGTATTTGCTTCAATGCTGATGCCCTTTTCTGATAAAAGTGTTACTAAATTATATCCATACATTGGATGATCAAGCTGACTTAATACTGAAAGAATCAGAGTTCCTCTCCTTAATTCTAAAATAATAGAAGAAACAATATCGTCTTTTTCCAAAAAAACACCCCTTTCAATTAGTATAGTGTGTACTACACAATATCATAATGAATCAAATAAGATAAAAAGTCAAATATAATTAGAAACTATTTTGTTCGAAGTAAAATCTTGCTAAATAATTCAGCAATCAATTGGAATTATATGCTATACTATTGTCATAGTAACAAGACAGAATAATCTAGGAGAGATCGGTGGAAATAACCAAAGAAGAAGAAAAAATGTTTCGAAATATCTGTGATCAGATGATTGGTGTTGAAAAAACCAGGGTAGGAATTGGGACACTGGGAGAAAAAACAATTCATGTTGTTTTGAAACATTATTTAGTTCCCAGAACAGAATATCACGAAATAAAATGTAATGGATTCATTGCAGATATCATGATTGATGGAGAAATTATTGAAATCCAGACAGCGAATTTTAATGTTTTACGCAAAAAATTAGAGGTATATCTATTTGAATATGACGTAACGATTGTATATCCGATTCCAGCAATTAAATGGCTTATTTGGATAAACCAGGAAACTGGTGAACTTACAAATAGAAGAAAATCTAATAAAAAGGGTAGAATTGGGCATATTTTTCCAGAGCTATACAAGATAAAAACATTTTTATCAAACCCTAGATTGCATCTTAGAATCATTATGTTAGAGGTTGAAGAATACCGTCTGTTAAGTGGCTGGAGTCTTGACAGGAAAAAGGGATCAACCAGATTCGACAGAATTCCACTTAGAATTATGGAAGATATTATGATAAACACCGTGGAAGAATACAAACAATTTCTTCCAGATTCGCTGCCCCAACAATTTATTTCCAAAGAATTTTCTAAAAGTAGTGGTTTATCAGCAAAACAGGTTCAATGTGCGTTAAATGTACTTACTTATGTGGGAATATTAGAAAAAATAGGAAAACAAGGACGAAGTATTTTATATCAGATAAAAGAGCAGAAGGAGAATTCAGATGAAAAGATTAGAAGAAAAGGTATTGAATGAAGGAAAAGCATTACAAAACGGAGTTCTTAAAGTTGATAATTTTCTAAATCATCAGGTAGACATTGACTTAATGGAAGAAATCGCAAAAGATTTTGCAACAGAATTTAAAGAAAAAGGGATTACAAAAGTAATTACGATAGAAAGCTCGGGCATTGCACCGGCTTTACTTACAGCAAAGGAATTAAAGGTTCCTTTAATTATTTTAAAAAAGCAGCCATCAAAAGTAATCTATCAGGATGTGCATCAGACAGTTGTAGCTTCTTTTACAAAGGATACCTCTTATGAACTCACAATTGCAAAAAATTTACTGACAGAAGATGATCATGTACTCATTATAGATGATTTTCTTGCTTATGGAGAAGCAGTGTCTGGAGCAGTAAGATTAGTTCGCCTGTCACATGCAACAATCGCTGGCATAGGAATTTTAATTGAAAAATCTTTTCAGAATGGAAGGGAGAAATTAACAGAAATGGGAATTTCGGTCTATTCACAGGTGAAAATAGCGAGTCTAGAGGATGGAAAGATTACATTGGTTGAAGAAGAGTAAGGGGTAGCGAAAAACAAATGAAAAAATTTATTTCTTGGAATGTTAACGGTCTTAGAGCATGCATGCAAAAGGGATTTATGGATTTTTTTAATGAGGTGGATGCAGATTTTTTTTGCTTACAAGAGACGAAAATGCAGCAAGATCAATTAAATCTTGAATTAGAGGGATATTATCAATATTGGAATTCAGCAGTAAAAAAGGGATATTCAGGTACTGCTGTATTTACAAAAGAGAAACCATTGTCTGTTACCAATGGAATAGGAATAGAAGAGCACGATCAGGAAGGAAGAGTAATTACATTAGAGTTTGAGGATTATTTCCTTGTTACTGTATATACCCCTAATTCCAAAAGAGAACTTGAAAGACTTTCCTACCGAATGATATGGGAAGATCTCTTTAGAGAATACTTGAAAAAATTAGAACAATCAAAACCAGTTATTGTATGTGGTGATTTAAATGTGGCGCATAAGGAAATCGATCTGAAAAATCCAAAATCAAACCATAGAAATGCAGGATTTACAGATGAAGAAAGAGAAAGATTTTCTGTTTTGCTGAATGCAGGATTTATTGATACATTTCGTTATTTTTATCCAGATTTAGAAGATGCATATTCCTGGTGGTCTTATATGTTCCATGCAAGAGAGAAAAATGTAGGATGGAGAATCGACTATTTTTTAGTGTCAAAAATTTTAGAAATTAAAATGCAGGATGCATTAATTCATTCAAGCATTATGGGTTCAGATCATTGTCCTGTAGAATTGAAAATAAATCTATAAGTCTAGTAGTTAGAAAGTGCCATCTATATTAAATAGATGGCACTTTTTTAAAAATCTAATATAGTTTCGTGGTCCATTTAGAACAATCCCAGACATCCGTAACAAGGCCTTCGTAAAATTCGGGCTCATGGCAAACCATAAGAATACTTCCTTTATATGCTTGTAAAGCTCGTCTCAACTCAGCTTTTGCATCTACATCAAGATGATTTGTAGGTTCGTCTAATAAAAGGATATTGCTTTCTCGATTAATTAATTTGCATAATCTTACTTTTGCCTGCTCTCCACCGCTCAGGACGCGAACCAAACTTTCAATGTGCTTTGTAGTCAGACCACATTTTGCAAGAGCTGACCTTACTTCATACTGCGTGTAAGAAGGAAATTCAAGCCAAATTTCTTCAAGACAGGTTGTTTTCAGATCTTTTTTCATTTCCTGTTCAAAATAACCAATGCTTAAGTAGTCACCTAACGTTACATTTCCAGATAGAGGATTCGTGATGCCAAGAATACTTTTTAGAAGAGTAGATTTTCCAATTCCGTTTGCTCCAATTAATGCTATTTTCTGACCTCTTTCCATTTCAAGATTTAAAGGAGAAGAAAGGGGCTCATCGTAACCAATCACAAGATTCTGTGTTTGAAAAATATATCTTCCAGGAGTTCGGGCAGTCTTAAAATGAAACTCAGGTTTTGGTTTTTCGACAGCAAGTTCAATCATATCCATTTTATCTAGCTTTTTTTGTCGTGACATAGCCATATTTCTTGTTGCAACACGTGCTTTATTTCGTGCTACAAAATCTTTTAGATCGGCAACTTCCTTTTGCTGTTTACTATAAGCAGCTTCTACTTGAGATTTTTTCATCGCATAGACTTCCTGAAATTTATCATAGTCACCTACATAACGATTGAGTTCCTGATTATCCATGTGATAAATCAAATTTATAACATGATTTAAGAAAGAAATATCATGAGAAATCAAAATGAAAGCACTTTCATATTCATTCAGGTATCTCTTAAGCCATTCGATATGTTCCGTGTCTAGGTAGTTGGTTGGTTCATCTAATAATAAAATATCGGGTTTTTCTAGCAATAGTTTACCAAGTAAGACTTTTGTCCTTTGACCACCACTTAAATCAGTTACATCCTTATCCAGACCAATATCAGACAAACCCAGTGCTCTTCCGATTTCTTCAACTTTTGAATCAATCATATAAAAGTCATGCATGGTAAGTAAGTCCTGAAGGGTTCCCAATTCATCCATCAAAGAATCCATTTCTTCCTCAGAAGCTGTTCCGAGCAGGTCGCAAATCTGATTCATTCTTGCTTCCATCTCAAAAAGAAAATCAAAAGCAGAAGCCAAAACTGTCCTGATTGACATCCCTTTTTCAAGGAATGTATGTTGGTCTAAATACCCAACGCGTACATTTTTTGACCATTCTATTTTACCCTCATCTGGTTGTAAACGATTGGTAATTATGTTCATGAAGGTTGATTTTCCCTCACCATTTGCACCGATTAAACCTATGTGTTCTCCCTTTAGTAATCGAAAAGACACATTTTGAAAAATAGCTCGATCACCAAAGCCGTGTGATAAATTTTCTACATTTAAAATACTCATATTGCTCCCATCTGCCCCACTAGTGCTACTCCATAACAAGGAATGCGAAAAGTAGTCTTTCATATTTACTCTAAAATTACACGTCATCATTACAGCACGCCTAGTATATCACAAGGATTTATATTTCGTCTCTAAAGATTTAAGAAAAAGTTAATTGATTTTTTGAAAGATTGAGAATAAAATACATAGCGTGCTATATAAAAATGGAGTGAGGAGAAAATACATGGATTGTAAAAATATAAAATACAAATCAAAATGTGAAAATCAGTTTCATCAAAAAAGAAAATGTGCAATTCTTTTAAAGCAATTACACAACTCTATGCATAAAAATTTTAACAAAGATCTTGAAAGTCTAAACTTAACAATGGCACAGGGAGAGATCCTGTTTTATTTGTTTCGTAACCAAGAAAAAAAAATAAAACAAAAAGATATTGAGATTGCATTAAAAATTTCAAATCCAACAGCAACGGGCACTTTAAAGCGAATGGAAGAAAAAGAACTTCTTTCCAGAACAGCAGATGAAAAAGATGCAAGATCAAAAATTGTCTTGTTAACACAGAAAGCGCTGGATATTAAAGAAGAACTAGCAACAAGAAGAGAAATTGCATCTGAAAAGCTATTTCTAAATTTTAAGGAGGATGAAATAGCTGAATTTGAAAGATGTTTAATTGTTATGATTCAAAATATGGGTGAAGAAGTTGAGTAAAAAAGAACAATAGGTATGAAATGAAAAAAGAAATAGATCAGATAGGAGACTAATATGGTAAAAAAATTGGCAGGATGTTTAGGTGAGTATAAAAAATATGCAATTCTCACACCTATGATTATGATTGGTGAAGTTATAATGGAAGTACTAATCCCTTTTGTTATGGCACAGATTATTGACAAAGGAATTCAAGGAGATGGCGGCACGATTTTTACAATTAAAATGGGAATTCTCATGATATTTATGGCGTTAATCTCTCTCTGTTTTGGTGCGCTTGGAGGGACTTTTGCAGCACGTGCAGGGATGGGATTTGCAAAAAATATTCGAAAGAGTCTTTATGAGAAAATTCAGGATTTTTCTTTTTCAAATATTGATAAATTCTCAACAGCATCTTTGGTAACAAGATTAACAACAGATGTAACAAATACACAAAACGCATTCATGATGTTGATACGAATGGGTGTCCGTGCTCCATTTATGTTAATAGGCGCTCTGATTATGTCATTTACTATTAGCAAAAAATTATCAATGGTTTTTCTTATTGCAGTTCCGGTATTAGCAATATCTATGATTCTAATTAGTAAAACTGCTTATCCAAGATTTAAAGAGATGCTAAAAAAGTACGATAATATGAATGCTTCTGTTCAGGAAAACCTTGTAAATATAAGGGTTGTAAAGGCTTTTGTTCGAGAAGATTTTGAAAAAGAAAAGTTTAATGAAAGTGCAGATCTTGTTAGAAAAGCGCAATATGCTGCTGAAAAAATGGTGATACTAACCATGCCAATTATGCAATTAGTGATGTATATCAGTATTGTTGCAATTATTTGGATCGGTGGAAATATGGTTGTCACAGATGATTTTGCAATTGGTCAGTTGAGCAGTATTATTAGTTATGTAACTCAAATATTAATGTCCTTAATGATGTTAAGTATGATCTTTATAATGATTATCATATCCCGTGCATCCATGATGAGAATTGTTGAAATATTAGATGAAGAAATTGATATCATTGACCCGAAAGAGCAACAAAACCTGACCGTAAAAAATGGAAATATTGCATTTCATAATGTTTCATTTAGTTATGCAAATCAGAAAGAGAATTTAACATTAGATCATCTGAATTTTGAAATAAAAGAGGGTGAAACCATTGGAATCATAGGAGGGACGGGATCTTCAAAGACGACTTTAGTGCAACTGATTCCACGTTTGTATGATGTCTTGGAGGGTGAAGTTCTTGTCGGAGATATCAATGTAAAAGAGTATTCCCTGCATAGCTTAAGACAGGAAGTCGCTATGGTTCTTCAAAAAAATCTTTTATTTTCGGGAACAATTGAAGATAACCTGAAATGGGGAAATGAAGAAGCAAGTTTGGAAGAAATACAGAGCGCTTGTAAAAAAGCACAGGCACATGATTTCATCATGTCATTTCCCGATGGTTATCAAACAGATTTAGGGCAAGGTGGAGTAAATGTTTCAGGAGGACAGAAACAGAGACTCTGCATTGCAAGAGCTTTATTAAAACAACCCAAAATCTTAATACTTGATGATTCCACGTCAGCGGTTGATACAGCAACTGATGCAAAAATTCGAGAGGCGCTAAAAACTTCCTTAGATTCCACTACAATCATTATAATTGCGCAGAGAATTACTTCAATCATGGAAGCAGACAGAATCATAGTCCTAGATGATGGAAAAATCAGTGGATTTGGAACACATGAGGAATTAATGAGTTCTAATTTGATATACAAAGAAGTATATGATTCACAAGAGAAAGGAGATAGATAATATGCCAGGACCAGGATCACATGGAAGAGGAATGCCTCCTTCAAAACCACAAAATACAAAAGCAACCATAAAACGAATTTTATCTTATCTTACTGAAAAAAAGTTGTTACTTTTCATTGTAGCAATTGGAATATTATTTAGTGCCTCTGTAAATATTATAGGGACATCCTTGTTAAAAAAAGTAATTGATGATTATCTGACACCGCTAGTTAAAAACTATAACAACCAACTTATGACAGAGTTTTTAAAAGTACTGTTAATTATGCTTGTAATATACGTTTTAGGTGCAATCTCCACATTATTATATAGTAGACTAATGCTTAGACTTTCAACAAGAACGCTTTATAGAATTCGTACGGAAATGTTTGAAAAAATGGAATCACTTCCTATTAAATATTTTGATACTCATACACATGGCGAGCTAATGAGCAGGTATACGAACGATACAGATGCCATAAGAGAAATGCTTTCAAATAGTGTTGCAAATTTTTTCTCTTCAGCAGTTACAGTGGTTGGTGTTTTTTCAATGATGCTTATATTTAGCTGGCAACTTACAATCCTTGTTATCTGTATGCTATTTATTATGGTAAATGTAATCAAAAAAATTGGAAGTAAAAGTGGTGCTTATTTTAAGAACCAGCAGATGCAGTTGGGCAAAGTGAATGGATATATCGAAGAAATGATGGAAGGACAAAAAGTTGTTAAAGTCTTTTGCCATGAAGAAGAATCGAAAGAAAAATTCTCGGAATTGAATGAAGCATTGTGTAGTGCATCAACAAATGCAAATACATTTGCAAATATTTTAATGCCAATTATGGGAAATTTGTCTCACGTGTTGTATGCAATTACCGCAATGTCTGGAGGCTTGATGGCAATCAATGGAATGATTTCACTTGGTACAGTTGTAGCTTTTTTACAGTATACCAGAAGTTTTTCTCAACCAATCACTCAGATATCACAACAATTCAATTCTGTTCTTTCCGCTTTGGCTGGAGCTGAAAGAATTTTTAATCTGATTGATGAAAAATCTGAGACAGATGAAGGATATGTAACACTTGTAAATGTTGTAATTGATGGAGATGGAGAAATAAAAGAAACAAAAGAAAGAACTGGTATCTGGGCATGGAAGCATCCACATAAGACGGATGGCACGACTACGTATAAAAAGGTAGAGGGAAAAGTAGAATTTGATCAAGTGATATTTGGATATGACGAGAATAAAACTGTATTAAATAATATATCTCTTTATGCAAAACCAGGACAAAAAATAGCATTTGTAGGTTCAACAGGAGCAGGAAAAACGACGATTACAAATCTAATCAATCGTTTCTATGATGTACCGGATGGAAAAATCCGTTATGATGGAATTAATATTAATAAAATCAAAAAAGATGATTTAAGGAAATCATTATCAATGGTTTTACAGGATACTCATTTGTTTACAGGAACTGTCATGGAAAACATTAGATACGGAAAGTTGGATGCGACAGAGGAAGATGTAATCCGGGCAGCAAAGCTGGCGAATGCAGATTCTTTTATTTGTCACTTACCACAAGGATATGAAACTATGCTTACATCAGATGGTACCAATCTTTCACAAGGACAAAGGCAATTGCTTGCAATTGCGAGAGCTGCCGTTGCGGATCCCCCAGTTTTAATATTGGATGAAGCAACTTCTTCTATTGATACCCGAACAGAATCTTTAATAGAAAAGGGAATGGATTCACTGATGAAAGGGCGCACTGTGTTTGTTATAGCGCACAGACTTTCAACTGTTAGAAATTCACATGCCATAATTGTTCTAGAGAATGGGGAAATAATTGAAAGAGGTAGCCATAATGAGCTTATTGAATTGGCTGGAAAATACTATCAATTATATACGGGAATGTTTGAATTGAACTGATCATGTTCAAAAACTTGACATTTACTGATTTGAATAGTAATCTATCCTAAACAGAAATTACTTTATCGAGGTAACATTATAAAGGAGGATTATTATGAAAAAGGCAATTAGTTTAGCACTTGCATTGTCATTGACATTCGTGTCATTAACTGCATGTGGAAATGCTGCGACTGAATCAGCAGATACAACTGCAACAGAATCAACAGATGCAGCCGCTACAGAATCAACAGATGCTGCAACAACAGAATCAGCGGGCGCTACTTTCAAAATTGGTGGAATTGGACCTGCAACAGGTGGTGCAGCAGTATATGGTCTTGCTGTTAAAAATGGAGCACAGCTTGCTGTTGATGAAATCAACGCAGCTGGTGGAATCAATGGAGCACAAATTGAATTTAATTTTCAGGATGACGAACATGATGCAGAAAAGGCAGTAAATGCCTACAATACTTTAAAAGACTGGAATATGCAGATTTTAATGGGTACAGTAACTTCTACTCCTTGTATTGCTGTTGCAGAAGAGACGAACAGAGATCAGATTTTCCAGCTTACACCTTCGGGATCAGCAGTTCCATGTGTACAATATGACAACGCTTTTAGAGTTTGTTTTTCAGACCCTAATCAGGGAATTGCATCGGCACAGTATATTGGTGCAAATAAAGTTGCTTCAAAAGTTGCTGTAATTTATGACAGTTCAGATGTATATTCATCAGGAATTTATGGAAAATTTGCAGCAGAATCTGAAAATCAGGGAATTGAAATCGTAGCAGCAGAAGCTTTTACAGCAGACAGTAAAACAGATTTTTCTGTTCAGCTTCAAAAAGCAAAAGATGCAGGTGCAGAGTTGGTATTTCTTCCAATTTATTATACAGAAGCATCCTTAATTTTATCACAAGCTAGTACGATGGGATTTGATACAAAGTTCTTTGGTTGTGATGGATTAGATGGAATTCTTTCAGTAGAAAACTTTGACACAACACTTGCTGAAGGGCTTATGTTGTTAACTCCATTTGCAGCAGATGCACAGGATGATTTGACGAAAAACTTTGTTGCATCATTCCAAACTGCATATGGTGAAGTTCCGAATCAGTTTGCAGCGGATGCATACGATGCGATTTATATCATAAAAGCAGCAATTGAAACAGGAAAAGTATCAGCTGATATGTCAGCACAGGATATTTGTGCAGCACTTAAGCCAGCAATGACAACAATTTCTATTGATGGATTAACAGGTGCTGGAATGACCTGGACAGCAGACGGAGAAGTAAATAAAGCTCCAAAGGCTGTTAAAATTGAAAATGCTACTTATGTTGCTATGCAGTAAGAAGTAATTAAACTCAAGATGAAGTGATTCCAGAGAGGGACTGATACCAGTCCCTCTTATTTTATAGAAATACTTGTAAAGTAACTGTACTTTAGGTTATTATATAGAATATTATTACATGGAAAGTGAAGAGGTGTGAATATGAGTTTCATATCGTATTTAATTAACGGAATCAGTCTTGGAAGTTTATATGCTCTGATTGCATTAGGGTATACTATGGTATATGGAATTGCGAAAATGCTAAATTTTGCACATGGTGATGTAATTATGATTGGAGGATTTACAATTTATATTGTAGCGACTACACTTGGCTTACCACCACTTCTTGGAATTATTGTTGCAGTTATTGTATGTACAGCGCTTGGAATGACAATTGAAAAGATTGCTTACAAACCACTTAGAAAAGCTTCTCCGCTTGCAGTTCTGATTACTGCAATTGGTGTCAGTTACTTACTACAAAACGTTTCTTTGTTGATTTTTGGAGCAAATACAAAATTATTTACTTCTGTAATTAGTGTTCCACCAATTCCTTTGGCTGATGGGCAGATTAGCATATCAGGTGAAACAATCGTTACAATCATTGTATCAATTGCTATTATGATTGCATTAATGTTATTCATTAAAAAATCAAAAGCAGGTCAGGCAATGCTTGCCGTTTCAGAAGACAAAGGGGCAGCTGAACTAATGGGAATCAATGTCAATGCTACGATTTCACTTACTTTTGCAATTGGATCTGCATTAGCAGCGATTGCAGGAGCATTGCTTTGTTCGGCATATCCAACTTTAACGCCTTACACAGGAGCGATGCCTGGAATCAAAGCTTTTGTTGCAGCTGTTTTTGGTGGAATCGGATCTATTCCGGGAGCTTTTATAGGTGGAATTTTACTTGGGGTCATAGAGAACCTGAGTAAGGCATATATTTCATCTCAGATGGCAGATGCAATTGTATTTGGTGTTCTAATCCTGGTGCTTCTTGTAAAACCCACAGGTATTCTTGGCAAGAAAATAAATGAGAAGGTGTAATAGGCTTATGAAAATGAAAATGAATCAAGTAAGTAAAATAAGCAAAAAGGGATATGTAATCTACGGAATGGTAATTCTTGCCTATCTTGTTATGCAACTTTTAGTTCAGACGGGGTCCTTGTCTAGTTTAATGACAGGTTTGCTGGTACCTTTATGCATTTATGTTATTCTTGCAGTATCTCTAAATTTAACGGTTGGAATTTTGGGGGAATTAAGTCTTGGTCACGCTGGCTTCATGTGTGTGGGAGCGTTTACAGGAGCGTTCTTCTCCGTTGCTACAGTAGATATTATTACAATTCCAATCCTTAG
>CANRNK010000030.1 GCA_947631985.1 uncultured Lachnospiraceae bacterium
CGTACTCTATTGCGCTCATTAAGGTTGAAGAGGGAATGAGATCCAGATTCTCATATGGAGTTTTATGAATATAGGAAGTTAAATCATCCTGTTGCTTTATTGCATGGTAGATGTTTTTCTCGCTTTTTGCCATTTCGAGAACCTGCTCCTCTCCAAAAAACGAAAGGGAAAGATTCATTTGCATATCTGCATCCAAAAGCAGTACTTTTTTATCTTCAAGACTCAGACTATATCCAATATTTGCACAGGTCGTGGACTTACCACTTCCTCCTTTGTTATTTGCAAAGCAGATTGTTTTTGTTTTTCTCATACTGCGATCCCTTCTCAAAAAATATTTCAATAAATCAATTATAGTAAAGGTCAGATTGAATTGCAATCCGAAATACAAACAAAAACCAAATAAAGCATCACAAAAAAAGAAAAACAGAAAAGAAAAAAGGGGAACAGTACCTGTCCCCCCAAGGATTGTTCCCTTTTCCTTCTTCTTTCTTTTAAGAAAACATAATCTGATTTAACAGACTTTCCAGATATTCCTGTCTACCAGAACCTGGTAACTCAGGATTGCCCAGTTTTACGGCATGCGCTGATAGTTCTTCCAATGTTGCCTCCCCGGTTCTGATTTTGGCTCCAATTCCAGACTGGAAGCTTACATAGCGATCCTTAATAAACTGATCTATTTTACCATTTTCAATTAGTTGTGCTGCTTTGAGCAAACCAAGTGCAAAGGTATCCATTCCAAGAATAAATCCATAAAACATATCTTCCATGGTATAACTGGACCTGCGGTTTTTGGCATCAAAATTGACACCACCATACTTAAATCCACCTGCTTTTAGCACTTCGTACATCGCAAGAACTGCCTCATACACATTGGATGGGAACTGATCCGTATCCCAGCCCAGAAGATAATCTCCCTGATTGGCATCGATGCTTCCAAGCATACCATTCATTGCACTCACTCTAAGATCATGCTGGAAAGTATGACCTGCCAGTGTTGCATGATTTGCTTCAATATTCATCTTGAAGTCTTTATCAAGTCCATATTCTTTCAAAAATGCAATCGCTGTTGCTGCATCATAATCATATTGATGTTTCATTGGTTCTTTCGGTTTTGGTTCAATATAAAAATCTCCATCAAACCCGATACTGCGACCATATTGAACAGCCATTTTCATAAGGCTGGCAATATTCTCCTGCTCAAATTTCATATCTGTATTAAGCAAAGTCTCATAACCTTCTCTGCCACCCCAGAAAACATATCCCTTTCCGCCAAGCTTTACTGTGATATCAAGTGCCTTCTTAACCTGCGCAGCCGCAAAGCAAAAAACATCCGCAGAGTTAGAGCTGCCGGCACCGTTCATATATCTTGGATTACTGAAATTGTTCGCTGTTCCCCAAAGAAGTTTTCTACCAGATCCATCCATTTTTTCTTTGATATAGTCCGTAATTTCATCAAGTCTTCTATTGGTTTCTTCCAGTGTATCTGCTTCTGGAATCAGATCAATATCATGGAAACAGAAATAGGTGATGCCCAGTTTTTCCATAAATTCAAAACCAGCATCCACTTTTGCTTTTGCATGCTCCATGGTGCCTTCTTTTGCACCAAATTTTTTATCTGCAGTTCCTTTTCCAAACATATCTGAACCTGTTGCGCTCAGGTTATGCCACCATGCCATTGAGAATGGAAGATGCTCTTTCATTGGCTTTCCTAAAACGATTCTTTCTGGATCGTAGTATTTAAAAGCCAGTGGGTTTGTACTTTCTTTCCCTTCGTAGGGAATCTTAGGAATGTTCTTAAATAATTCGCTCATTGGTACCTCCTTGAATGCTTTTTGTGTTGTTATTAGTTTATTTGATTGTAACGAGTTCCTTTGTTGCCCTTTATAATGTCACATGGTTCATTACATGCTTCATTCTTTGATTTGAGGCCGAAGCTTTGCTGTGTTTTCTTCTACCTCTATGCTATCGATTTTACGCTCCAGAAATACTTTGAACTTGGTCACTCCACTCTGTTTGATGGCAGAATCAATGTCGGGCATCTGCTCTGTCAGTCGTTGCTTCAACTCCCCAATGTTAAGTTCTTTTGCCTGTGAAGAATTAAAAATGAATAAGATCATTTTTTCAATTTCTTTGATTGGCGACTTTTGTAGGGAAACCCAATAAGCATTGTTTATTTTTTTCAAAGATAAGCTTTCGAATTCACTTACAAATTCAGATAGCTTACTATAATGGTAGTTTCTGACATCAAAATCCGAAAATATATTGCCCAGTCTTCTTCCTATTTCACCCAGTCTGATTTCTTCGGAACCACTATCCAGAATCATATCAATTACTGTTTTTTCAATTACTGATTTATCGAGAAAAACTTCTTCTTTTTGTAAAATACCTGGCGTATCCATTTCTCCATTATCAACCTGTTCATCCAGGACATTCAGAAAAATGAATTTTTCGCAGGAGGCTCTAAAGGACTCTGGTGTCTTTCTCTCTCCCATTCCAATTACCATGCTACCAGATTCCCGTAATCGCTTAGCCAGCTTGTTAAAGTCGGCATCGCTTGAGGCAATGCAAAAACCATCTACATTTCCCGTATACAGAATATCCATGGCATCAATTACCAGTCCAATATCGGAGGCATTTTTTCTAGGCGTATCATTTGCCTGCATTACAGGAGTTAAAGAATGCTTTCCTGATGATTCCAGCCAGGATTTTAATCTGTCCTGCGACCAGTCTCCATACATTCTGCGAATTGTAACCTTACCATATTTTGTTAGTTCTCCAAGAATATTTTCTATATAATTGGGTGCTATATTGTCTGAATCTATCAATAATGCAATATTTTTATCATCCATAATTATTTTTTGATCTCACTTTCCATTGTTTTTTTTATTCTAATATAGTCTATGCAGTAAGATCTCCACTTTTCCCTGAATTCTTTCGAGATACGATCAATTCTCATCACTGTTTCTCTGTTTAAGAATTCTTCCGCTGTTTGCTTATCCCACATACAAATCATTCCAACAATCTGTTCCCACAACACATAAAATGGGAGAATAAAACCATCCGGCATGGCTCTGGAGAATGCCTTCATGAATCTATCCCTTGCTGACTCAGCCTGTTCTAATTTTGCATAACTAAGCGATAAAATCGTTTCAATTAAGATTAGGGCATAAACGGAATCAGATTGCGCTAATTTTTCTGATAATTTTTCACCATATTGAATCACTTCAACATAATTCTTCTCTCTAAAAAAAGTATACACCTCTTTTAAAGGTTCCATTAGAATCACCGTCCATGGCACACAAGTCTGACTGGCCTCCATTCCAGCGGGCTGATCCCCTGTCTCAATTCCCATCATGTAATAAATTGCGGATGAAATAAGTTCATTCGTAAGTGATTCGTTGTCTCTAAAATTAATTTCTTCGTTTGCAAAATGATTCAGTAGTTTTGTTGCTGCCTTTAACCCCTCTTCTCCCCCTGTACAAAGAGCAATCAGGGAGAGTGTTAATTCTGTTGCTCTTAAAGCACCTGCTTGCTGATTGCTCCCTGCAAGATACGCTGCCTTATAGCAATACAGACTTGCTTCCTCAAAAAACCCCTTACAAAGAGCTGCCTCCGCTCGAAGGAGTGTACCTGCACCGCTTCCATTTCCATTGGTAATCACAGAATAAAGATTAATTGCTTCCTCAAAAGTTGCAACGGATCTGTCCATGTTTCCAGGGGTAGAATGTGCAAGTAACAATAACATTGGGATTTCAAACAGAAATGGATCTTCTCTTTCAATCACAGAAGATTTGCCTTCCAATAATTCCCCAGCCTCTTTTATCTCTGACAGCATATGCTCCATATCAGGGAACCGGGTCAATGCATGAATCAAGGTCCACTCTCCTAATAAATGGCGCCTTTCCTCTTCTTTTACATTCATTTGATTGAATACAGTAAGGAGACGTTCCAGAAATTCTTTCTGTATCTCTCTTGTATCTCTTCCACAGAGGTGAATTACCATCCTCAATCCTTGTTTTGGAAATCTCGAAAGAAGAGAGTCCGAACAATTCTGCAGGATATCCTCGGCCATTTTGCTGAACCTTGCGTCTCCATTTCTAACACATGAAATATTTCTCATGTCTGTTGCAAGAATTCTTTCATAATCACGATTTTTCCAGTACAGGCAAAGTGCCGTTTCCAATTGCCCCTGTTCCTTGAAGCAGTCGCCTGCCCGAAGTTCTATTTCTGCCCTTTTTCCATCATGGTAGTCAGTGAGGCGTTCTGTAAGAAGCTCCTGTAACATTGCATGAATTTCGTAACGAAGTGGAGTTTCCTTTTTCCAGATAAAGGGGATTTTATCCAGAACTGCTTTCATCTCCTCGGGAACTTCTTTTCGATTCAATACGTAAGCCAGTTGCTTCTCTGTCACGGTTCGAAAAGGCGCAACTGAAAGTAACAATTCTTTTTCTTCCTGTGTAAGTGCATCCCATACCACACTTTTCATGAGTAAAATTGCTGCTCCCGAGTGCAGAATATCCCCCGTTCGCTTTAAAGAAAGTAATTGAAGATAAATTGCTGCAATCCATCCATTCGTATAGTCATATAAACGAATCGCATCTTCCATCCTGATTTCACTCCCTGCCATTTTAAAATACTGTAAAATATCAGTCGCGGAAAAAATGAAATCTTTTCTTATAATCTGGTGACTTCCAGAAAAGAATGGATCCAAAACTGCGTCTTCTCTATTTGATAAGAATAGGAGATGAATCTGCATTTTTTCTCTCTGCCTGGTTCCTTCTAGAATCTTGTTCCTGCATTGATCTGGTAACAGTTCTACATTATCCAGAATCAGATAAATTTCGGCATCAACATTTATGGTAGAATCGATCTTCTCAAAAAAATTCAGGATTTTTAAATTCAGCTTCTCCCAGGCATCATTCGCTGCAGTAATCCACTCCGCTTTTAATCCTGGACTTTTTTCTTCTCTTCTTTTTAAAAAATCCCTGACTGCTGTTGTTTTCCCGTATCCAGCAGGTGCTGCGACCAACGTGACAGCTGCCTTCGTAATTGCTTCCAACTTCTGTAAGAGATTATTCGAGTAGAAATGTACGGTATCATCGGTTTCTTTCTTCATTTGTCCACCTTCCCCGTTATCGCTTCATTTATATCTTACATTTTATAATATTTATAGATATTTGTAAATCCGAAACAGCTATCTGTCTTAAATTCACAGACAAAATCACTGTTGCTATTTCGTATCTATTTCGTCTGATTTCTTTCATTAAACAAAAAACCCCTCAGTTATTTTACGCACTGAGAGGTTCTACCAATTCTGCCCTATTAAACGACTATTTTCTATAAAATTATAATTTATTTTATCTCTTTCATGATTCTAAAACAAGATGAAATCCTTCCAACGTTTCATGAAACCTGACTCCTAGTGCTTTTGCCTTACTCATATCCATACAAAGGTTTCTCGGCTCATCCTTAAATGTTGTTTCATCTTTTACAAGTAACGTTTTTTCTTTCTTCATACACAGTAGCATTTTAGCAACCAGTTCATAGGTCGAATAAAAATTAGGGCTTCCAAAATTGTAGATTCCCCCTGGAAACTGTAGTGCCAGCTTCATCTGTTCTACAACTTCCCATACATTTGTAATGCTTCGATTATCATAGACTGGATAGCTCATGGTCTTCTTCTCTTTTAATGCTTTTATGATATTCGTATACAGATTTTCATGCTCTGCATTGCTTGCTTTTTGTATATCATACATCCAGCTCAGTCTAAGACAGACTGCATCTGGTAAAATTCTTATTATCTGTTTTTCTGCCTCAGCTTTCTGCATCCCATAGAGATGTGGTGGAGAAACTTCTTCCGTTTCAATATGTGGTGTCTTAATTCCATTTTTCAGATAGATCTGATCAGAGCTGCAAAATACAAGTTTACTGCCTTGTTCTTTCGCAGCGTTTGCAATCGCTACTGTTGCAGTAACATTAATCTCATGCGATTTTTCGGGATACTTTTCACATTGTCCAATATCTGAAACTGCAGCACAATGAATGATATATTGAGGTCTGACATCATTTAAATATCTCTTTATACAATCCAGGTCTGTGATATCCATCTGCATTCTGTTCGGTCCGTATACTTCGTACTCTTCCCTAAATTTGTCCAGAAGTCTTATTCCAAGGAATCCGCTGGCACCTGTAATCACAATTTTTTTTCGATTCTTCATCACATCACCTTTTTTCAGAATTTGCAGGAGCCTCTTTCAGTTCTGATTGTCCAGATTAAATCTCCATTCCTATTGTTCTAGTCGATTGCCCAACGAATTACTGTTTCTAAATTTTCACTCCAGAATTTCCAGTCATGACTTCCTTCCTTTTCAACATAAGTAGCATTTACCTGGTGCTCTACTAAAAAATTAAAAAATTGTCGGTTGGCCTCTAGTAGCGAGTCCGTTTTTCCACAAGTCATGTAGATTGATGGTATTTCTTTCTTTTCTTTGATTGCAATTTTAAGTAAATTTTCCGGATTATTCATGCTCTGTTCTAAATACTCCAGATTCCCAAATGTCAGCTTGTAATAATCGTATACTGCAATATCAGTTTCGAACCCAGGTTGCTGATTTTTTATTTCATGGATAATCATTGCTGCTGACAATGCAAAAATTTTACCAAAGGTTTCCGGATATCCAAGTCCAGTATGGATTGCTCCAAATCCTCCCATCGATAATCCACCAATGATGGTATCCTCTCTACTGGTTAACAGACCAAACGTTTTTCTTATATAGGCAACCAACTCTTCTCCAATAAATCTTCCATAGGATCTGCCTGCTGTTCCGTGCCCATCGAGGTAAAAACTATTTTCTGCTGAGGGCATGACAACCGCAAGATTATACTGTTCCGCAATCTGCCAGATTGGACTTCCCATAACCCAGTCCATACTGCTGCCAAAAAAGCCATGAAGAAGATAAATTACTTTTGTATTTCTTGTATAATATGGATTGCTCTCAGTTAATGCGACTGGTAAATCATTTGGAAGAAACATATGAAAACTTGTTGTTCTCATCAAAGCATCTGAAAAATACTGAACCTGAAAAAATGCCATAGCACTTTGCCCTCCTACTTGTTTTCACGATACTACTTTTCTATCATGATAGCACCTTTCTGTTTTTATGTCTCTATCATTTGTAGTTGTTATTTCATTGCATGATAAAATTTGTCGTGCTAAACTATACAAAAAGTAAAAATAAATAACCCAAGAGGAGAATATTATGATTACCTTAGTTGCCGGTGGTGCAAGGAGCGGAAAGAGTTCTTTTGCTGAATCTATTTTTAAGGAAAAACGGGATGTGGTATACCTTGCCACCTCCAGATTTGAGGATGATGAAATGAAGGAACGCATCCGTATTCATCAGGATAGTCGTCCAAAAGAATGGCGAACTTTTGAGGGCAATGAGACCCTCACCTCTGCAATCGGTTTGGAATCACATTATCTTCTTGACTGTCTGACCGTTCTTACTTCCAACATTATGTTTGATATGACAAAGGATCTGGAATTAATTGACACAAAAATGCAGCAAACGGTGGAAGACACCATTTGCTGCGAGTTAATTCATTTCATAGATCAGATTCAGGAAAAAAATTTTCATCTTGTCATTGTAACCAATGAAGTGGGCTGTGCAATTGTTCCTGAGCACCACATCAGCAGAGTCTACCGTGATTTACTCGGCAGAGTGAATCAGCGTATTGCCAGCCTGTCTGACGAAGTTTATTTCCTGTTCTGTGGATTACCAGTCAAACTAAAATGAACTATTTGTTATTCAGAGCTGCTTGTGCTGCTGCCAGCCTTGCAATCGGCACGCGGAATGGAGAGCAAGACACATAATCCAGTCCGATGTTATGACAGAATTCAACACTCGACGGGTCACCACCATGCTCCCCACAGATGCCAAGCTTAAGGTTCGGTCTCGCTTCACGACCCTTCTGTGATGCCATCTGGACCAGTTTTCCAACTCCATTCTGGTCAAGTCTTGCAAAAGGATCTGATTCGAAAATTTTAGCTTTGTAATAAGCATCCAGGAATTTTCCTGCATCATCACGGGAGAATCCAAACGTCATCTGTGTTAAGTCATTGGTTCCAAAAGAAAAGAACTCTGCTTCTGAGGCAATCTCATCAGCAAGCAATGCCGCTCTTGGAATTTCAATCATGGTTCCAATACTATATCTGATGTCGGAATTCATTTCTTTTTTTACTTCTTCCGCCACTCTTTCAACAATATCTTTTACGAATTTCAATTCTTTTTTCTCACCAATAAGCGGAATCATAATTTCCGGTACAATATCATACCCTTTTTCCTTTTTCACTTCGATGGCAGCTTCCATTACTGCACGGGTCTGCATCGCAGCAATTTCAGGGTACGTAACTGCAAGTCGGCAGCCTCTGTGTCCCATCATTGGGTTAAATTCATGCAGACTGTCACAAGTTGCCCTTACCTGTTCTACCGTCAGATTCATATCTTTCGCAAGTGCTGCAATATCTTCTTCTTTGGTTGGCACGAATTCATGAAGCGGAGGATCGAGGTAACGTACTGTCATAGGTCTTTCTTCCAATGCTTCATACATTGCCTTAAAGTCATTTTTTTGGAAATCAATCAAGCCCGCCAGTGCTTCTTCTCTGCCTTCTACGGTCTCTGAAAGAATCATTTTTCTAATTTTATGAATTCTGTCTTCTTCAAAGAACATATGCTCTGTACGGCAAAGTCCGATTCCTTCTGCCCCAAGCTTGACTGCATTCATGGTATCCTGAGGTGTGTCTGCATTGGTTCGAACTTTTAAGGTTCTAAACTGATCTGACCATTTCATAATTCTCTCAAAATTGCCACTCAAAGAAGCTTCTACTGTTCTAATATCTCCATAGTAAATTTTACCCGTAGAGCCATCTAGTGAGATATAATCTCCCTCTGTAATGGTCTTTCCACCAAGTTCAAATACTTTATCTTCTTCGTTAATCTTGATTTCACCACAGCCCGATACGCAGGCGGTTCCCATCCCTCTTGCGACAACTGCTGCGTGAGAGGTCATTCCACCACGGACTGTCAGAATTCCCCTTGCCGCATTCATTCCTTCAATATCTTCTGGAGATGTTTCGAGTCTGACAAGGATAACTCTTTCCCCTTTTTCTCCCGCTTTCTTTGCATCTTCTGCAGTAAAATATACCTTTCCAGCCGCTGCACCTGGAGAAGCCGGAAGTGCTGAACCTATGACTTCACCAGCTTTTAATGCTTCTGGGTCGAAGGTAGGGTGAAGCAACTGATCTAACGATTTTGCATCAATTCGAAGTACCGCTTCCTCTGGTGTGATTTTTCCTTCATCAACAAGGTCACAAGCGATTTGAAGTGCCGCTGGTGCTGTTCTCTTGCCATTTCTGGTCTGTAAAAAATAAAGTTTCCCCTCTTGAATCGTAAATTCCATATCCTGCATATCACGATAGTGATTTTCTAATGTATTCGCGATTTCCATAAACTGCTTGAAACATTCTGGAAGGTCTTCCTTTAATTTTGTAATCGGAAGTGGTGTCCTGATTCCTGCAACAACATCTTCTCCCTGTGCATTGATCAGATATTCCCCATAAATACCATTTTCGCCTGTAGAAGGGTTTCTTGTAAAAGCTACCCCTGTACCAGATGTATTACCCATGTTTCCAAACACCATTGCCTGCACATTAACAGCAGTTCCCCAGTCGCCTGGAATATCATTCATTCTACGGTAAACAATGGCTCTCGGATTATCCCAGGAACGAAATACAGCTTTCACCGCTTCCATCAGCTGCACTTTTGGATCCTGTGGGAATTCTTCCCCCATTTTTTCTTTGTAAATCGCTTTATATTTTGCAATCAGTTCTTTTAAATCATGTTCTGTCAGATCTGTGTCGAATCTGACTTTTTTTTCTTCTTTTAAATCATCCAGAATTCCTTCGAAAAATGTTTTGCTCATCTCCATAACAACATCTGAGAACATCTGGATAAATCTTCTGTAGGAATCATATGCAAATCTTGGATTGCCTGTTTTTTTTGCAAACCCTTCAACTGCTTCATCATTCAGACCAAGATTCAAAATAGTATCCATCATCCCTGGCATGGATGCTCTTGATCCGGAACGGACAGAAACCAGAAGTGGATCCTGCGTATCTCCAAATCTCTTCCCCTGCATTTTTTCGAGTTTTGCGAGTGCTTCAAAAATCTGTGTATCTATTTCTTCTGAGATTTTCTTTCCCTGCTCGTAGTAATCTGTGCAAGCCTCTGTCGATACCGTAAATCCCTGTGGTATTGGAAGACCAAGACCAGTCATTTCTGCAAGGTTCGATCCCTTTCCCCCCAAGAGATTCTTCATTCCGGCATTGCCTTCTTGAAACAGATAAACCCATTTTTTCATAAAATATTTCTCCTCCTAATTCATATTTACTGACCGAAATTGTCTGTAACAAGATAAGTCTATCATAGAATAAACAAAATATAAATCGTAATTTATTTTGATAACTGGTAATATTATTCTACAACTACACCCTTTTGAAGCAAAATATTTGCATAAAGAGCTTTCTCTGAAGTCGCAATAATTAAGTAAGCTTTTTTTGCTTCCTCGTAAAATGCGAATCTCTCAATATTTCCTACTGTTTTTGACCCGCGCATGTCGTATGTACTTACGATTTCTTTATAAACATCCCAGATTGGTGTCTCAACAGGATCTCCTGGCATTACTTCCATCAGATTTACCGACTTTTCTACATAAGTATCTAATGGCATTACTTTTAAGATGGCCTCTAGCACTTCTGGAACTCCATGTCCATCCATTCGGATTACTTTTGCCCCTTTCCCCATGGATTCCGCTGGGAAATTTCCGTCTGCAATAATCAAAGTATCACTATGGCCCATTTCACATAGCGTCTTTAGTAATTCTGGTGATAAAATCTGTGGTATTCCTTTTAGCATCATTTCTCTCCTTTTACGTTACTTTTCTTATGGTCAGTTTAAAACAGCATTTTACTTACCCATTATAACGTTCCTTTTACATCGTGATAATAGAAAATCTTATAGAAATTGGGTGTTTTCTTCCTGATTTGATTTAAAAAACCAATATTCACTGGATTTTTCTTCCACTGAATATCGGTTTTATTTTATTTCCTATTTATACAGGGGGCCGTAAGTTGCACAAGCTCTATAATCCTGTCCTTCTTTATCCATTCCATATGCATTCCAAGCAGCTGGTCTGAACACTTTCTCCTCTGGAACATTGTGCATACAAACAGGAATTCTTAACATGGAGCACATTGTAATGAGGTCTGCACCAATATGTCCATAGCTGATTGCCCCATGATTTGCTCCCCAGTTATTCATGACATCATACGCTGTTCTAAATGCACCTTCTCCTGTCGTCCTAGGTGCAAACCAGGTACATGGCCAGGTATAATCTGTTCTTTTCCATATTTTATCTGTTACTTCGTCGGGAAGATTGACTGTCCATCCTTCTGCAATCTGCAATACAGGTCCAAGTCCTTTTACGAGATTTAAGCGAATCATAGTGCATGGCATTTCTGCAGCGGTGTAAAATCTTGACGAATATCCACCCCCTCTAAAATACCCGTTGTCTGCAGGATTCCAGGTTGTTGCCTTTAATATTGCTTCCTGATCTTCTTTTGTCACATCGTACCATGGTTTGATCACACCATTTCCATTTTCATCTTTTGCAGCACCCGAACCATCCAGACATGCAGCTCCCGAATTAATCAGATGTATAAATCCGCCCGCTTCTTTTGCAACGCCCTCCAGGTCATATCCTGTTGCTTTCTTGACTGCTTCCGGACTCCAGTAAGTACGCACATCCGCAAAAATCTGTGCTCTGTTCGTCAAAAGCTTCATAAACAACATGCCAACTCCATTTAATACATCATTTTCTGTCGCAAGAATATAGGGTTCTCTCCTGCCGTTCCAATCAAAAGAGGTTGTAAGCATGGCTTCCGGAAAATCACAATTTGGATAAAAATCTGTCCATTGTCTCTGTCCCTGAAATCCAGCAGCAATTGCATTATGTCCAACCATTTCTTCTTCACAACCCTTGGGAAGATTTTCATTCCCATTCATCAGATCTTTAATGATACACATCATTTTAACAACAAATTCCCAGTCTGCATCTTTTTCTTCTCTGGATTTTTGTACTTCAGGAGGATTTTTATCAAATCCTTCTTCACAATTCTCTTTGGTCCATGCAAGTGCTTTTTGAAACTCAGCTTCATCATAGATTCCTTCACTCATACGGCGAATAATCTCAACTTCATCAACTGATTCCACTCTCATACCAAGATATTCTTCCATAAAAGCAGGATCAATAATTGAGCCAGCGATTCCCATGCAGATAGAACCAATCTGCAGATAGGATTTTCCTCTCATGGTTGCACAGGCAACAGCCGCACGACCAAAACGTAATAATTTATCTACCACATCTGTCGGAATGTCAGTATCGTCAGAATTCTGAACATCGTGTCCGTAAATTCCAAATGCCGGAAGTCCTTTTTGAGCATGTCCTGCAAGAACCGCTGCAAGATACACAGCTCCTGGTCTTTCTGTTCCGTTAAATCCCCAGACACCTTTAATTGTCATTGGATCCATATCCATTGTTTCTGATCCATAGCACCAGCATGGTGTGACTGTCATCGTAATGGAAACACCTGCTTTTCTGAACTTGTCAGCACATGCGGCTGCCTCAGGTGCACGTCCTATCGTCGTATCTGCAATCACAACCTGTACCGGTTCACCATTTGAATACTTGAGATTCTCTTCAAATAGCTTTGCAGCTGCCTTTGCCATGTTCATAGTTTGTTCTTCAAGAGATCCTCTTACATTCAGATATCCTCTTCTACCATCAATCGTAGGTCTGATGCCGATTACAGGGTAATCACCCACAAGTCTGTTTTTAGCCATCTTCTTTTCCCTCCAACAATCATCTCTTATCCATTTTTTGTTTAATTAGACTAGTTTCCTCTCCTTATCAAAGAAGAATCTAGACTAATTATAGGACGGAACCCTAATATTGTCTTGAATAATTCTGTTGCCTTATGGACATTTTTTGTCATTTATAGGATTGAATTGATAGCATTTTCTATTTTCTTATGCTACTATCAGTCTATACACTATTTTATTTGTTTTATTAATTCAAAAATGGCATACAAGGAGACCCTCTATGAAAGCATTTCACGAAATCAGAAGCTATTCTTCCGATCTAATGATCTGGTATCGTCCCTTTAAAAATATTAGTTTTCTGGCGCATTGGCATCAGGAAATCGAATTAATCTATATGCGCAGTGGTTCTGCTGAAATCAGTGTAAAAGATCATACCTTTACTGCAAACGAAGGTGATTTTATTATTTGTGACAGTGGTGAAATTCATTTCAGTGATTCTCATGGCCGTGAAAATTGTATGGATTTTATTGTGTTTGATCCAACTTTAATCAGTCATGTTTATGAAGGATCTCATTTCCTTCATCCCCTCATCACAAAAGATACCCTAATCTCGCTGGATTTGCAAAATGCCCTGTTGCGTCTAATGGAAACAATTGATAACGAGCTATTACAAAAGCAGGCATACTATCAGGATATCATTAAGGCTTCGCTTCGCGAATTCTGGTATTTATTAAAACGAAAACTTCCGGTTTCCACACAAAAAGAAGCCTTCTCTGAAAGCAGGCTTCCTAATCTTCAGGCGTTCCAACAGCTTCTATGCGAGATGGAAGAACGTTATTTCGAGACGATTGGACTAGAAGTAGCTGCCGCTAAAATGAATTTTAGTCCCAGCTATTTTTCCAGATTATTCAAAAAGCTGACCGGAACGCATTTCGTCTCTTATTTAAACACAATCCGGGTGGAGCATGCCGCGACTTTAATCAGAAGTTCTGATCGTAAAATGACTGAAATCGCTTTTCTGTGTGGTTTTAACAACATTCGCTCTTTTAACAGGGTTTTTAAAGAAATCACTGGATACACGCCTACCGCTTTTTTGTCACTTCCTGGTTCTTACATTGAAACAATGTCCTGTTTTCATCGCAAATCACATGCGCTTCGATTTGTTGAGAACGATCCCATTACCGTTATCAAAAATAGCTAATATTCACCTTTATTTAACGGACCGGAAATACTCGATTATCTCTTCTGCATATGCATCCTGTAGCCCAAAGTCTGTTAAGACTTGTAAAATTCCAAATCTGTTTCTTAGCTCTTTTGCATATAAAATACTATCTCTTAGTGTTTCCTCCGAAACACCCACCTCTTCGGGCGTAGACTTTGCTGACAGGAGCTTCAAAATTTTGATGATCTGGTCTGCCTTTGGAAGTTTCTTTACCTCAATCTGAAGAAGGTCTCTTTGATTTAAAAGAGCTTCTTTTCTCCTTTTCATCTCTTCAGGTGCATTTTTTTTGCTCGTATTTTCAAGCGCAATCACGGAATCTGCTGCGCCCAAATAGACCCGTCTGATCTCAGCACTCCATTGTTCAGGGTGAAATTCAGGCTCTGCTGATTGAAAAGCATGATAAGAATCTGCAATCCCTAAATCCTGAAAGAATTTTTCATAAAGTCTCAGTCCAATTACTGTTCCTATGGCAACTTTTGTTCCATGCAACTCTATGTGTCCATTTGAAAGCAACGCCATCATTTCCCAATAATGAGAAAGGTGATGTTCGCTTCCAGATGCAGGTCTGGAATTCCCAATATAACTCATCCCAATTCCAGAGAGGATCAGTCCTTCCATAATACTCAAAATTGCATCCTCATCTCTGAGTGCAAGTTTATCTGTCCCTTGCATTACCTTGTCAATTGCCTGTTCAACCAGTTTTACGACTTCTGTGCAATAGTATTCCCCTGTGACAATATGTGACATTTTCCAGTCCATGAGGCAGACATACTTTCCAAGTACATCCCCTACTCCTGCTGCAATCATATTCATAGGTGCTTCTTTTAAAATGGACAAATCTCCAATGATTGCTCTTGGCATTGACACTTCATAGGTTACTTTTGCATGATTACTGATAAGTGGTGCAACATTTGATGCATATCCATCCATAGAGGGTGCGGTTGCAATAATATAGTAATCCATTTTCAGTTGATAGCTGATAAACTTACAAAGGTCATTTAATGTACCAGACCCAACTGCAAGGATCAGATCTGTTTCTCGATCTATCTCCGTTATAATCCTGCCTAGTGCTGCTTCATCCGGAATTAAAAATACATCATCGAAACAAATCCTCTTCGGGAATATGTCTTGCTCTTTTAAAATCTTTTCTAACAGATCGCCCGCAACCTGCTTCGTATTGTTATCTTCAATGATGCAGATTTTTTGATATTCTTGTTGTTTGATAAGTTCAGGTACCTTTTGTAATGCATCCCTTGAAATTAATATGGTCTCAATATCACATCTATGCACTTTTTTGCAGCTGCATTCCCTATCCTTTTGTAAAAACTCCTGAAAATCGATTTTCTGCATAATTCCCTCATTTCTCCAAGTATTTTTCAAGTCTGGTGTATTCTTTTTTCATCTGATGATATCCGTGCTGATAAAACTGGTTTAGCTTGAGCTGATTTTGTTCCATTCTTGATATACACTTTATTTTGGGACGTATCACAAATACGCTTCCCTCCTGTTCCATTTTTTCAATGAGATCCATCGTAGTATTGTATTGTGTTGCTCTCTTTTCAAGTGTCTCAACAAGTTCAGGATATTTTTTATAGATTCTTTGATATAGCATTATCATCCTTGCGGAATTTTTTTTTCGATACCCTCTGTTTCGCGTTAAAATAACGATGTTTTTTTCGTACCCCTTGCTGATACTTCTCAAAATAGGAACAGAATCTGCAAGCCCACCATCTAAATAGGGGACTCCTTCTAATAGCACAATCGGGCTGACAAGTGGCAAGCTGCTCGATGCCCTGCAAAGGTCCATCAGTCTCGCTCTTTGCCTGGTTTCTTTCATATACTCAGCCTGTCCTGTCAGGCAATTCGTTGTAACAATCTCGCACTCCATAGCTGACTCAAAAAAAGCCCGAAAGTCAAACGGAACTAGCTCCGCTGGAATATCAACAAATGCTTTGTGCATATCATAAAGGTCTTTTCCTTTTAGTAAATTTAGAACAGAAAGTGTTCGATTCGCTTTTTCATCTGGAATAAAACACTCCTTTGTCCTACCAATCTGGCGGGCTACATAATCTACTGCATTACAGCTTCCCGCAGAAACCCCCACCACATATTGGCAATAAATCTCTCTTTTCATAAGATAATCCAGCACACCCGCTGTGAAAACTCCCCTCATGGCACCTCCCTCAAGCACCATTCCGGCATGAATTAATTTGGTTGTTTCAATCATACTCTTTTCCCCATCTGCGCAATTTTGCACGCATACAATCAAAATCAAATGATTTTCTATAAAACTGTTATTCTATATTCTGCATCAAATACTTCTCCAGGTAAAAGTTGATTTCCCCATACCCGCTCTTCAAGCGTCCCCTGGAACTCTTTTGCATCACATCTTCCATACCATGGCTCAATACAGACAAAAGGGGCCTTGCCCCCAGCCGGTGCCCAAATACCAAACAAAGGTGCATCAAATGATACCCGAAGATAGGACTTTCCATACGCATCTGCCAATTCAACATAGTTTACCTGATGATTTTCAATTACCAATGCATCTTCATCAAATAAATGTTCAGAAATCTGAAGCATGCCGTTCTCAAGTGGATAGTTTGTTTTCTTTAATCCTGCAAGTCCCTCTGGCGTAATCTGGGTGCTGATTAGTTCGTTTATGTTCTTATCAAATTTCAGATTTGATTTTTTTCCTTCCCTTCCTTGACCAATTGGGCAAAAAAAAGCCGGATGACCACCAAGTGAAAAATGCATCACTTCATTCTGCTCATTCCATACTTTCCAGTGAACGATTACCGTCTTGTCTTTGATTTCATAGCCCTGTCTGAGTTTGAACAAAAAAGGATAGCATTTAAGTGTCTCTTCATTTGCAGAAAGCTCAAACCAAATTGAATTTTCATCCTGGCTGATAAATTGAAACTCCATATCCCTGGCAAATCCATGTTTCCTCATCTGATATTTTCGACCTTCAAATTCATACAAGTTATCTTTTAGCCCACCAACAAATGGAAATAAAATAGGAGAGGTTTTTCCCCAGTAAGCAGGATCGGCATTCCACATATACTCGCATCCCGTCTTCCGCTCTTTCAATGACACAAGCTCAGCACCGTGATCTTTTACAGTAATCTCAATTTCTTTTCCAATCAGTTTCCTAAGACTCATAGCTCTCCTCGTTTCTTTCCTTTTTCTTCTCTTGCATCAGTGTTTTCACTTTCTCACTCATCCTACCAAGTGCAAATCCAATCATGCAGCCTGCCAGGTTCAAAATAATATCATCAATGTCAAATTCTCCAAATCTTGTCACTAACTGAAATAATTCAATGTCCAGAATAAAAACGAAAGAAAAGAACGTCATCCAAAAAACTCGGTCGAACAGTTTAAACGCCCTCGGCAAAATAAGCCCAAGTGGAATAAAAATCAGGATATTTCCAATTAAATTCTCGAAACTATTTAAACTTCCATAATAATGCAGATACATCGTAATCGTTTTGAATGGAATAAAGTTGGCAGATTCAATTCCTTGTCTGATAAAACCTTCTCCCCAGCTCTTTGAAACCTCCCAGAGCATGGAAAGCGGATATTTGAAGATAATCATTTTTACGATTATAAAACTATACAGGAGAAATAATCCTCTCCACCATCTTTTCTTTTTCAATAGAGTACTTCCATCAGGGTTAATCCTAACGCCGGTGCCAAAGGCCCCGCCTGTTCTCTTAAACCCGATTCAAGAATTGCACTAATTTCCTCGGGTTTTCTGTTCCCTTTTCCTATCTCTAATAATGTTCCGGTCAGAATTCTGATCATATGATATAAAAATCCATCGCCCGTATAAGAAAAAATAATTTCCTCTTTGTTCTGGCTTATGATGATTTCATCAATTGTTCTTACCGTTGATTTTTTTCCTTTTTTAGTAGAAGTAAAGGTCTTGAAATCATGTTTTCCACACAATTTTGTAGCAGCCAGGCGCATCGCTTCCAAATCAATGGGTTCATTGATTTGATACACATTGCGTCTATTAAATACATCCGGTATCGCAGAGTTTCTGACACGATACTGATAGGTCTTTTTTTTAGCATGTAATCTGGCGTGAAAACGACTATCCATTTCTTCAATTGAAACCACTGCAATATCTTCCGGCAGATATTGATTCATATAGTCCATAATCTGCTGCGTACTAAGAGCGGTGTCGATTATAAAATTTGCAACCTGTCCTAATGCATGCACACCCGCATCCGTTCTTCCTGATGCCTGTATTGTGACTGGTTTTCCTGTCATTTTTTGGAGAATCGCTTCGAACTTTCCTTGAATGGTATTTTCACTGCTTTCCTGTCTCTGCCATCCTTGGTACCTAGTTCCTTCATATTGTATGATGATTTTTATATTTTTCAATGAAACCTCTTTCTTTTTATTCCTTTTTTAATTCCTTTTTTATTTTTATGTTGCTCACTTTTCTTCCGAAACAGAATCTATCGGTACTGACTCTTCCATCGCAGGCTCTTCCGAAGCAGAATCCTCAAGATATGCAATATCCGCTTTGGTATAACGTCTGAAATCGTTGATTGTCTTAATTAATAGTTGAAGGCTCGTCTTTGCATTATCAAAAATCCCTGCCTCATTGAGGTTTACCAGAATGATACCAATTGGAACGGCGAAGATCATACCAGCAACCCCCCCGAACTTAAATCCAAGAAAAAGGAGAAATAACGTAGGCATGGGTGCTATCCCAATTGAATCACCTACGATTTTTGGTTGCAAGAACTGTCGACCTAATAAAGCAATTCCATACATAATCAGAAATCCGACTGCGGCAACATAATCAGCACTTAATAACTTAATGACTGCCCATGGAAGTAGAATTGCACCCATTCCAAAGATTGGGAAAAAATCAAAAATTGCAATTCCAAGTGCAATTAACATTCCATATTTTATGTCCAATATCATGAACCCAATTACAAGCATGATATAAATCCAGATTTCAATTTTAAACTGCGCAAGAAAGTACCCACCAACCGCTCTTTTAAAACTGCCATAAAAAATATACCACTTCTCTTGGATTGATTTTGGTAAATTTCTTTTTAGAAACTCTGATATCTCCTCCTTTTCCGCGATAAAAAAGTAAGAAGACAGAATTCCCATAATGACTCCAATCATAGCAGATGGCAAGTTCTTAGCAAAAGAACCAAGTGCATGGGCTGTGGGTGTCCCCATATCCTCTACAAAGGTTCCCACTAAATCACTAATGGAATTCCCAACGTTATAAATACCATCCTGTATATTCTTAGGCAGTCCAGCAATAAATCGATTTCCATTCTTTGCAATCAAGGCAATCTCTGTTTCAAATCCCTTGTAAAGAACGGGAAGATCATTGATGAAATTCACACTCTCCGTTACAAGCTTTGAAACAATCGCATAAATCAATAAAATCAGGATTCCTATGACAACAATAATCACAACTGCTGATCCAGCTTTTCTCTTGATTTTTATTCTTTTTTCCAAAAACTTTACCAACGGATTGGCCATAAGAGAAATAATCCATCCTACGACAAAGGGCATAAAAAATCCAAGCATCCCTGGCATCACAAAGACAAAAAACAAAACCCCTAAAATAAATAGCACTAAGTTAACAATGATTTTGGCAAATCTTATTCTTGTATCCTGCATGCGTTCCTCCCCTGAGTATGCATCACTCTTCGCTTCTGTCACTCATCTGCATTGGATATATCTGTCTGTACCTGATTGTCTGTCTCTACCTGATCTTCCCTATCTACCTGATTGTCTGTCTGTACCTGATTGTCCGTATCTTCTTGATCTTCCATATCTGACATATCTGCCTGATCGTCCATTAGCATCTGGATTAATTCATAGATCTCTTCTCTTCCTTGTTTGGAAGATGCTGAAAAAGGAATTACTATGGTTCCTTTTTCAACTTCAAGTCCCATTTTAATCATTTTAACATGTTTTAGAATCTGGCTGCGATTAATTTTATCCAATTTTGTTGCAATAATAATAGGATGATATCCCTGTGCCAGGATCCAGTCATACATATTCTTATCATTTACGGAAGGTTCATGACGAATATCAATCAATAAAAAGACAGCACGAAGCTTCGTCGACTTGTGTAGATAATCCTCTATCATTTTTCCCCATTTTTGCTTCACGGATTGTGCTACTGTTGTATATCCATATCCTGGAAGATCCACAAAATATAGTTCGTCATTAATATTATAAAAATTAATCGTCTGGGTCTTTCCTGGCTGGGCGCTTGTCCTTGCGTAGGACTTTCGATTCATCAGGGCATTAATTAGGGAGGACTTTCCAACGTTACTCTTCCCTGCAAACGCAATTTCTGGGTGTATATTTTCTGGAACACTGCTGGTGATTCCACATACTGTTTCCAGATTCACACTCTTTATAATCATTCAAAACCTCCTTGCTGCGACTTGTTCGCAGGAATTAATCCACGTTAAAATATTTGCTACAACTTACAGTCAGATTTTTATGATTCTGATTCCACAAATGCATGTTTGACAACTTCATCCATTGATTCTACAAAATAGAATTCCAGACCACCTTTAATTTCTTTTGATATTTCTTCCATATCCTTTTCATTTTCCTTTGGAATCAGTATGGTTTTCATTCCTGCTGTCTTCGCGGCAAGAATCTTTTCTTTTAATCCACCAATCGGCAATACGCGACCTCTGAGCGTAATCTCTCCCGTCATGGCAATGCTTGACTTGACTTTACTTCCGGTAATTGCAGATAACACCGCTGTCGCCATCGTGATTCCAGCAGACGGTCCATCTTTGGGCACGGCTCCTTCCGGAATGTGAATGTGCAGATCATGTTCTTTGAAAAATTCCTGATCCAGCCCATAGGCCTCACTGATTGATCGAATATAGCTTAGCCCTGCAACTGCAGACTCTTTCATAACATCTCCAAGCTGTCCTGTCAGTTCAAGGTCCCCCTTACCAGGCATACAGTTCACTTCAATCTGGAGCGTTTCTCCTCCCACACTGGTCCATGCCAGACCCCTGACGATACCAACTGCATCTTCCTTATTTGCTCTCTCTAACGTGTACTTTTCTTTCCCAAAATACTTATTTAAATTTCCACTTGTAACCTTAATTTTCTCTTTTTTATCTTTTAAAATCTCTTTTGCAGACTTCCTGCAGATTTCACCGATTTTTCTCTCAAGATCTCTTACACCCGCTTCTCTGGTATAAAAAAGAATCATAGAATGAATTGCCTGATCACTGATGGACAGTTGTTGTTCTTTTAATCCATTTTTACGCAATTGCTTTTCAACCAGAAAGTTTCTTGCAAT
>CANRNK010000031.1 GCA_947631985.1 uncultured Lachnospiraceae bacterium
ACGGTATCCTGATCTTGTTTCCATCTATTAAAACCAAATCCACCGAGTATGATTGCCTTATTAAGCGTATCATATCCATCAACATCCTCTGCCGGATCATTTTCTGCAATTCCTCTCTTCTGCGCACTATTTAATGCTTCTTCGAAGGGAACTAACTCTTCCTGCATCTGCGTTAGGATATAATTGGAAGTGGCATTACAAATTCCATAAATTTTGGTGATTTTCTCACATTTCCCCATTTGAGCAATTGTTCTGCTAATCGGAATTCCTCCTCCAACAGCTGCATCATAGCAAAATGGTATCTGATTTCTGGTAGCTAATTCGGTTAATTCTTCCCCATATTTCGCAAGACATTTTTTGCTTGAGATAATAACTCCTTTCTTTAATTTCAATGAATATTGTAACAGTTCTCTTGTTTGTTCCATTCCATTGCCGCCCATACATTCCAAAACGATATCCGCTGCCTCAATTGCCTGCTGTCCATTCTCCGTCAGGTGAATTCCCGTCAGGTCTATCGCCCGCTTTTTCTTCTCATCATTTACGAATACCTGTGCAACTTCAATTTGCACCCCAAACTCTCTCTTGATTTTCTGTTTCTCTTTGATCAAATAGGAAAGTAACTGGCTTCCAACGACCCCTAATCCTAACATTGATACTTTTACAATTCTCATAACTATAATCCTCCCTTGCCTTCTGAATAAAAGCATTGTATCATCAGATTATAGATTAGTATAATTGAATAATTTAATAAATGAATTCAATATTTTTGAATCGAGGTGTAAAATGGAAATTCGAACAATGATTACCTTTCAAAAGATTGCTGAACTTGGCAGTTTTTCACAAGCCGCTATCACTCTTGGCTATTCACAGTCTACTGTAACGATGCAAATCAAACAGTTGGAATTGGAACTTGGCGTACGGCTCTTTAATCGAATCGGTCGAAAAATTACAATTACCAATGAAGGCCTTGTCTTCTTAAAACATGCCAGTATCATTATCCGCGAATCACAAAATGCATTGAATGAACTAAGTCATGAAAAAGCACCTGCGGGTGAACTTCGTATTGGAATTCTGGAATCCATCTGTACCGCTCATCTTCCGAACATACTCAGTCGTTATCACGCTTTATATCCACAGGTCACAACGATTATTCAGATTGGAACCTATGCAGAACTATCCAACATGTTTAACACAGATCAAATCGATGTTCTCTGGATTTTTGATCATCTGGTAGAATCTCCCTCCTGGATTAGCATCTTCAATTATGAAAGTGAGATTTCAATTGTTAGTGCCTCTTCAAATCCACTCGCTTCAAGAATAGGACTCACCCTTGCAGAACTTGCCAATACTCCCTTCCTGCTAACCGAAAGCGATTGTAGTTACCGTGCTGATTTTTTAAATCATTTGTCTCAATCCGGAATTAAGCCTCATGTTTTTCTGGAAATCGGTAGCACTGATATTATAAAAAAGTTCACCGAAGCGGACCTTGGCATCGCGTTACTTCCTAAATATACAATTTCCAAGGAACTTTCTGTAGGTAAACTATCCCTGTTGCAGGTAAGTGATTATCATTTGACCATGTATGGACAGATTTTTCATCACAAGAACAAGTGGACCTCTCCTTCTCTTACCTGCTTTGCCAGGCTGGTTCAGGAATCCATCCCCTCTTCTAATATCTGATAAATTGCCTTCATGTCTATGTGCTCTCTGATTGTTTCTGCCAATAGGTCATACTGGCTTTCTTTCCAGGTATCCTGATTCACAATAATGCTCTCTTCCAGTTTCACACCTTTCCGTTGTGCCAACGACTCAACTAATCGCTTTACTGTTTCTCCTTCATCAAAAATTCCATGGATATAGCTACCATAGATATGTCCTTTCCATGCACCATCTTTTTTCTCCTGTTGAACTGTCTCTTCTCTCACAAAAGATAACGCGCCCAACTCCTGCGTTGCTCTGGATTCCCCCATATGAATCTCGTATCCATGGATTGGTGCTCCATGAAGACTGTGTAGCGGACCTCCAATTGCTTCAAAAAATCCATTTACCCTTGTTCTTGTTTTCTGTGTTGAAAAAAACGTCTCAATTGGAAGCAGATTCATTCCCGTAATCCATCCACCGGATTCCATAAACGCATTATCTGAAATTTTTTCACCAAGCATTTGAAATCCACCACAAATACCAAAGAGGATTGTCCCTTCACACGATGCATCCTTTATTCTTTTTTCAAGACCATTTTGTCGCATCCAGTTTAAATCTTCAATCGTGTTTTTCGTCCCCGGAAGAATAATCAGGTCTGGTTGCTTCAGCTCTCTTTTCGAGCAAACGTAACGTAGTGAAACACCGCTCATTCGTTCAAGCATATTAAAATCAGTGAAGTTCGACAAATGTGGAAAGCGGATTACTGCAATATCAATCTGTTCTATTTTTTCATTTTTCTTTGTAATCCGTTCCGTAACGCTATCCTCATCCTCTAAATCAACCTGAAAATAAGGAACAACCCCTACGATCGGAATTGGCATGCCATCCTGTTCCATTCTTGTTTCCAACATTTTTACTCCCGGGTCAAGTAAAGACTCGTCTCCCCGGAATTTATTTACAATCATTCCCTTCACAAAGGCCCTTTCCTCTTCTTCCAAAAGTGCGATTGTTCCATAAAGCTGCGCAAAAACGCCTCCCCGATCTATATCTCCTACTAATATAACAGGCGCATTGGCCATTTTGGCCATCCCCATATTCACAATATCGTTTTCTCTCAGATTGATCTCAGCAGGACTTCCAGCTCCTTCTATGACAATAATGTCATATTCCTCCTCTAACTTTTTATAAGCCTTCATGATCTCCGGAATCAGTTTACATTTATATTCAAAATATTCTCTGGCATCCATATTCCCAAGTACTTCCCCATTTACAACCACCTGTGCACCCATATCACTCATTGGTTTTAATAAAACTGGGTTCATTGCGACAATCGGAGTAAGTCCTGCTGCCTCCGCCTGCATCACTTGTGCTCGTCCCATTTCAAGGCCTTCCTTTGTAACAAAGGAATTCAACGCCATATTCTGCGATTTAAAAGGAGCAACTTTTTTTCCATCCTGTTTAAAAATTCTACAAAGTCCCGCGGTTATGATACTTTTTCCAGCATCTGACATCGTTCCCTGTATCATAATTGCTTTCGCCATCTGCTATCCTTTCAATGCACTTATTAGTAATGCATTCTCTTTTCTGTTTCTTACCTGTACCCGGTAATATCCTTTTGTAAGTCCCAGGTAATTACTACAATCCCTGATTAAGATATTTTTCTCAATACAGATTTCAAATAAGTTGCTTCTATCCGAATAAAAGAATATATAATTTGCTTCTGATCCGTAAATGAGCATTCCAAGTTCTTTTAATTCCATCTCGAGAAAACTTTTTTCTATTTCTAACAGACGCAGTGATTTCTCCAGATAGTCCGTTTCCTTTAGTGCTGCAATTCCCGCTTTCTGTGCTGGAAGAGATACACTCCAAGGCTGATTTTGTTCCTTCATTTTATGAATTAGATTCTGATCTGAACAAATCCCATACCCTAGTCTGAGTCCTGGCATTGCATAGGTTTTCGTAAATGCCTTTAGAATAAATAGTGAGGGAAAAAGAGGTGAAACATCTTTTAAGGAAAACAAAGCCTCTTCTCTTACAAATGGCAAAAAACACTCATCCAAAATAAGCACGATTCCTAATTTTTCGCACTTAATAAGTATTTTTTGCAGAAGTTCTCTCTCCACCAATGTTCCTGTTGGATTATTGGGATTACACAGGAAGACAAGTTTTGTTTCTTCTGTAATCTGCTCCAAAAAGGTTTCTGTGATACAAAATCTGTTCTCTTGTTGTAAAAAATAAAACTTAATCTCACACCTGACTGCTCTTAATGCTTTTTCATATTCATAAAATGATGGGACGCAAAGCAGGGCTTTTTTGGGTTCAATTGCCCTAACCAGGAGAAAAATAAGTTCTGCTGCTCCGTTTCCACAAATAATACTAGTGGAAGGAACACCCTCATGCCTGGAAATTGCTTCCACCAATTCCGTACATGCAGGATCAGGATAGCAGTCGGAACAAGTAATTGCATCCCTTGCTGCCTGAGCCACTCCGGCTGGAATGCCTGCAAGATTCGTATTTGCAGAAAAATCAATTATATTTTGATACTGGTATCTATTTCCTCCATGCTGATGCATTTCTTTCCTCCCTGCCACATTCTAGCCTCAAAATAATCCCATTAAAAAAACTACCGAAATTCGAACAATTAGAAACAATACCATTCCTGACACTGATGTCATATACATAAGCCAGTTTGCCCTATTAATATCCTCTGTTTTAATTGGTCTCGTTGCATCTCCAATCGTTGGTTTTTCATAGACTTTCCCAAAGTAAGTAGCATCACCTGCAAGTTGAATCTGCAACGCACCAGCTACAACAGACTCCGTCTGTGCAGAATTAGGACTGGCATGATGATAACGGTCTCTCAAAAAAATTTTCCAGGCTCTTTTTGTACTCAGTTCTTTGTTCCAAAGCGTGACCGAAATCATAAGAAGTGCTGAAATCCTTGACGGGATATAATTCAGGATGTCATCAAATCTTGCTGCAACTCTTCCAAAATAATAATAAGTTTCGTTCTTATAGCCAATCATTGAGTCCATCGTATTAACTGCTTTATATAGGAATCCCATTGTCGGTCCACCCACCGCGAGATAAAATAGGGGTGCAATACACCCATCAGAAGTATTTTCTGCTATGGTCTCTATTGTCGCCTTGGTAATTCCGATTTCATCCAACTGTGCTGTATCTCTTCCCACAATCATAGAAACTGCCATTCTTGCTTTTTCTATATTTCCCTCTTCCAACGCCTGATATACTTTCCTGCTTTCCTGTTTTAGAGATCGTATCGCCAAGATCTGATAACAAAAAAAGCTCTCTGCCAGAAGTCCTGCAATACTATGAATCCGATAGCAAAGAAATAGAAACAGACTTGGTAATAAAAAAGTTGGAATTAAGACCAGAATAACCAAAAGTCCTCCTGTATATAATTCACTTTCCCTTGATTTTAAGCTTATTCTCCTTATTTTATTTTCCAGCCCCGTAATTAAATTCCCAATTAATCTGACCGGATGCCATGGATAAACAGGGTCACCAAACATAAGATCCAGACAAAAACCGATGAAAACCGCCGCTATCGTATACAGCATATATTTTCAAGCCTCCCACATGTGTCCCAGTCCATTCTGTATCCCCTGCCATTCTCCAGCTGCCATTGAAAGAAGTCAACATGTGGATGGGAAAAGCGATCAAGAATGCTCATAATTGTTCCACCATGTACTACAAGCGCAATCTCTTTGTACCCTTTTCCTTCTGCTCCTCTCATAATCCCTTCGAATGCCAGCGTACACCTTCTCTGAAAACTTTCTCTACTTTCTCCTTTTGGAAACGGAATCGTTCCATTACTATCTATCCACCGTTGATAGCTTGTATTCTGTTCTAGCTCCTGGTGATTTTTATATTCGAATTTTCCAAAATCACTTTCCTTCAAATCAGGTACCCGGATCATTTTAAAATTCGGAAATACGATTTCTGCAGTTTGAACACATCGCAGTAATGGGCTGACATAAACAGCCTCTATTTCATTTAGATTCATATTGATTCTTTTTTCCTCTATATTTTTATTCTCAGGAGAGAAGTTTTTTTCCAAAATCGGTTCATCTGTTGACCCAACATAGCGCTTTTCCAAATTCCCTTTTGTTGCAAAGTGTCTTAACATCGTAACTTTTATCATTTATGTTCCCATCTGCGTGCCTAGGCACGCATACAATCAAAACCAATGTGAAATAATTGTCAAATTATTTCACTCTTGTTCCTCTTATTTTTTTATGAAAGAAATAGTTTTCCCCCCAGCATTACCATACCCGCAATCAGTAGTTCACAAATTTGCAAAAAATATCCAGCCAGATCCCCAGTGATTCCACCAAATTGTTTTTTTGACATACGATAGTAGTATAAAAAAGCGATTCCTGCACCCGCTATGCCCGTTCCTCCCAAAGTGGGCGAAACCCATACCATCAAAAGTATGCAGCAAAAAATTAAAATACTACACACAATTTTTGTCATTCTTTTCTCTGATTCTTTTTGAAACATGGCTGCAAGACCACTGTCCTTCGCCAACGGAAAGGTAACTACTGCAAATGCACTCAGTGCACGCGACATGACAAATCCTACTCCTATCACCAAAAGTGACACACTTGTCACTTTCGCCTGTGTTAAAATCTCATACCACACCCCAAAACTAAGGAAAAGATATAAGGAACATGCCATAACCGCAAATGCACCTGTATGAGGATCTTTTAGTATCTCAAGCTTTCTATCACGCCTCTGGCAGGAGGCCAGTGCATCTGTTGTATCCATCAAACCGTCCATGTGTATTCCACCTGTTAAAGCAACAGGAATCATCACCAGTACAATTGCCTGCAGAACTTCTCCAATTTCAATCCAGTTTGCAAGAAATCTCCACGCCATCATCGCTCCCGCAATGAAGACCCCAATAAAAGGAAATAAACACATCACATATTTTTTATTTTCCGATGTCCAATCTGCCTGCGGCATAGGAATTTTAGAATACATTGAAAATGCAATCACCAAGCTGTTTCCTAATTTTTTTATTTTCATCAAACTCCTTTCCTCCAATCCCGAATGCCTCTACAATGGTCGATACTCCTCCATTGAAATCTGCTGAAAGGTACTCATTTTTTCATATATATCCAACGCCATATCCAGTAGCGGAAACAAAGAAACTGCTCCTGTCCCTTCTCCCAGACACATATTACAGGTCAGATAAGGTTGCATGGAAAGAGCTTTTAGGATCAAACCACCTGCTGCTTCCTCTGACAAATGGGATGGCAGCATATATTCTATGACACGAGTGTCAATTTTACTGGCAAGTAATGCCGCAACGGATGAAATAAACCCATCTATTACAGTTGGAATTTTGTAGATGGCACCGCCCAGAAAAATTCCTGTCAGACCTGCAATATCGAATCCACCAACTTTTGATACTACATCAATGGGGTCTGTCTGATCAGGTTTGTGCATTTCAATTGCATTTTTAATCACTTTGATTTTTCTTCTGAGTCCTGTTTCCGATAAGCCAGCACCTTTCCCTGTCACTTCACAAACATCCACCCCAAGCATCACTGCTGCAATTGCACTACTCGTAGTGGTATTTCCAATTCCCATCTCCCCTGTTGCAATAATCTGATATCCCTTTGCCTTCAAGCTGGCTACCATCTCAATTCCAACTTTGATTGCACTAAGAGCCTCTTCTCTCGTCATAGCTGGTTCTATCGCGAAATTTCTGGTTCCATATGCTATTTTTTTACCAGGCACTTTTGTGTCCGTTACCATACCGATATCAATAGGATAGACATCTGCCCCCGCTCTGTCTGCCATGATACAGGCGCATGAATTCTTTTCCAGAAAATTTTCAGCTACAAGCGCTGTGATTTCCTGACCACACTGGCTAATTCCTTCTGCTACGACTCCATTGTCAGCACACATAATGACTAGGGCTTTTTTTGCCAGCTTAACTTCCTGCGTTCTTATGATGCCCGCAATTTGTACAATCCCATCTTCTAACTTTCCAAGGCTATGCAACGGTTTTGCGATTCCATTCCATCTTTGGATGCATTGCTTTTTTGCTTCTTCACTTACAGGTTCAATCCTATTTATCAAATTCCTGATTTCTGTTTCTCGTTCCACTTATTTTCTCTCTTTTTTCTTATTGCGTTATCGTTTGCTCGTTTTATATTTGACACATCTACTCAGAAAATTATATGGTATCTTTGGATTAGAATAATAATACAAATGTGGAAATCCTACGGCCATACTCTCATTTGCGGCAATACATTTCCAGGTTTCTTTTGTCACAGGTCTCATTGCTTCAAATCCTTCTCCACAATTTGTGCTGTCAAAGTGATGAAATTCATGTCCTTTTATGCGCTCTTCCTGATTGGCAATCATTTGGTTACAGCGTGCAGTCAGAGTGATATATCCAAATCTCTGCAAATGATCTGTCCAAAATGCAGTCCCTTCTACAGCGGACACCATTGCATATTTTCTATGGTTCATATCCTCCATCCACTCATGGAGGTACATAAACCCACCACATTCTGCCATGAGTGGAATGCCCTCTGCTATTTTCTGTTTCAGACACTGTCGCATAGTAAGATTTTCACTTAATTCTTTACTATATAATTCTGGGTATCCTCCCCCAATCAGTATCCCATGAACCCCTTCTGGCAGAGAAGCATCATGCAGTGGGGAAAACTCTATCAATTCAGCTCCCATCTCACGTAATAAGTCCAGATTATCTTCATAATAAAAACAGAATGCCTCATCTTTTGCCACCGCAATCGTTACCCTTTCGGATATTCTGGGTATTCTTATCTCACTTGTCTTGATTGTTTTGATTTTCTCAATTAACGTACTTCCTTGGGCCATCTTAATTAATCTGTCAAGATTAACGGTTTTTTCTATTATAGTTGCAAAGTTCACTAATTTTTTTTGATAGTCTGCTATTTCTTCTGGTCGAACAAGACCAAGATGTCTGCTCTCAATTACCAGATCTCTACATAGAGGCACATAGCCAAGCACTTCCACGCCTACATCTCGTCTTATTGTTTCTGCTATCTGCTCATAGAGATTCTCTGACATTCTATTTAAAATAACACCCTGAATCCTACTGTTTTCCTGATACTCTACAAACCCCTTAATCATGGGAATAATTGATAATGATGCGCCATGACAATCAATTACCAATATGACATTTGTGTCAGTTATTTGTGCTAATTCAAAAGAAGATCCCTCGTAAGAGGTAGCACTCAGACCATCATAATAACCCATCACCCCTTCAATGATTGCAATATCGCAATCCCTGCTATGTTTTTCAAGCAAGTATCGGACAAGATTGCCGTCCGTAAAAAAAGTGTCCAGATTTCTTGATTTTGTACCAATTACTTTTTCATGAAACATAGGGTCGATATAATCAGGTCCACATTTAAATGCAACACTTTTTAAGCCCCGATTTAGTAATGCCTGCAAAATGCCGCAGGTGATCTGGGTTTTACCGCTCCCACTTGCCGGCGCTGCAATCATCACTCTGGCACCGCTCATTTATTATCCTCCTGATATTCTTCCTTACATGGAAGAAAATAGTTTGTGTTACTTACAGGATTTTTAATCACCTTAAAAGGAATTCCATATACCATCTTCAAATTTTCTTTTGTCAGCACATCTTCTCTTTCTCCCTGACAAACTATCCTACCCTCTTTCATTATGACAATTCTGTCACAATATTCTGCGGCAATATTGATATCATGCAATATCGTAATAATTGATTTTCCCTTTTCCTTTTTTAATTTTATAAGCGATGTCATAAGTTCAACCTGATGTTTGATGTCAAGACTTGCTGTGGGTTCATCGAGAATCAGCCAATCTGTATCCTGTGCAATTGCTCTTGCTGTTGCAACCCTTTGCACTTCCCCACCACTTAGCAACGACACTGATTTGTCTTTATATTGATAGCAGTCAGTCAGTTTCATTGCATTACATACAATTTCTTCATCTTCTCTACTTGCATCTGAAAAACGTTTTTGATATGGATTTCTTCCCATCATAACAATATCATGCGCCGTAAAAGACGAGTTCATTCTGGTGTTTTGGGGAACAAGTGCAAGCTTTTTTGCAAGATGTTTTCGTTTAATGGCATGAATGTTCTGGTTGTCAATTTTAATGGTTCCTTTTGTTGCTTCCACAAACCTCAAAATATTTCTTACCAGCGATGTCTTTCCTGAACCATTCGGTCCAATAATCCCATAAAGGTAGCCCTTTTCAAAAGTTCCTGTAATATTTTCTAAGATATAATCTTCTTTTCTTTCTGGTCTCCAGAATAAGTCCTGTGTAATGATATTCGTATTTTCCATCATGAACCACTTCCCAGCTTTCGCTTGCTTCTCTGCAGCAATATAATAAAGTAAGGACTCCCTAATAATGCAGTGATTACTCCAACAGGAATCTCAGATGGCGCTACCAGATTCCTGGCAAGGGTATCGCTAAAAATAACAAAAATTGCTCCCCCTAATCCCGAGAGGGGAATTAATCTACGATTTTGTGGTCCACTAATCAACCGGATACTATGAGGAATTACAAGTCCTACAAATCCAATAATACCACTTACAGAAACACACGCTGCTACAATCAGCGATGCAAAGACAATAATGAGCTTTCGTACTAGAACAGTGTCGATTCCAAGACTTTCTGCCATCTCATACCCTGTCGCAATTGCATCCAGATCTTTTGAGAAAAATAAAATACAAACAGTTCCCATCAAAACAAAAAGACATAGAAACACCACCTTATTCCAACTTGCTGCGGAGAAACTTCCAAGAATCCACAAATATACTTTTTCAATATTTTCATGATGCAACGATAATAGAAGTGAAATAAGAGCACTTAACATCATACTAAAGGCAGTTCCCGTCAGAATCATATTAACAGTTGACAGTCGATTCCCGATACATGCAATTCTATAGACACAAACAACCGTTAAGAGGGAAGTCGCAAAGGCAAAAATTCCAACCATACCAAGTCCAAACAGATTCAGCCCTACACCCGTCATCATCGCAACTGTTGCTCCCAGTGCCGCACCTGAGGAAACTCCTAATATATGTGGATCCGCAAGCGGGTTCTTGAAAATCCCCTGAAACGCAGCACCCACAACAGAAAGACCACCTCCGACTAATCCCGCCATTAAAATACGTGGCATGCGTATATCCCAGACAATTTGAATGTACGTACTCCTGATATTCGATAAATCTATGTAGGGGCCAAGTACCGGGATTCTGGATAAAATAATTTTTATACTATCCATCATGGAAAGCGTAGATGATCCTGTTACGGCCGCAAATAAAATACTACATAATAGCAAAAGTACCATTCCAATGATTATATCTAATTTTTTCTTCATTGTTATCCTTCAAACTTTTCTTTTTACTTCTTTTCAGAAAAGATTTCTAAAAAAAGACTCCAGAAGAAGGGATACTGTCGATATCCCTTTCTTCCAAAGTCATTTATGGTTGAAATGCATCTGCATGAAAAATCTCGGCCAACGTCCTGACACCTTCTGCGTTGCGGAAGCCCTGGCGTTCTATGATATTTTTATCTATTCCATATACCATTCCATTTTTTACTGCTGTCAGTTCCTTATAATTCTCAGCCTTTACGAAGTCATCCTTCATGCTGTTGTCTATTATAATAATCTCCGGATCGGCTTCAAGCAGACTTTCAAGTGAATAAGACCATCCCTGTACTTCCTGTGCAATGTTTTTTCCACCTGCAAGTGTGATCAGCTGACTTATGAAGGTATCTCCACCTGCAGTATAGTCACCATATTCACCATATCCAACCACATAATATACACTCGGTTTCTCGAGTTCGCCGACTAATTCTGTCGTTTCCTCAATTACACCTTCCATCTCCTCGACTGCTAGTCGTGATTTCTCTTGCTTATTTACAATCTTGCCTAATGTTTCAAACATGGCAGATACACCTTTAATCTCATGCTCTTCATACAAAACAAGTGTTTTGATTCCCAACTCTGATAATTTCGCCTTTGTTTCTTCACTAAAATGTGTCGATGCGATTACCACATCTGGCTCAAGGCTAATTACTTTTTCTATATCCGGATCTGTCAGCGTGCCTACTGACTCAATTGAGGTTGCTTCCTGAGGGTAATCACAGTAATCTGTTCTACCTACCAGCTTCTGCTGTGCTTCTAAATGGTACATCATTTCTGTTATATTTGGAGCAAGGGAAATCACCTTTTGGGGTTCCTGCTCAAATATCACTTCATTTCCTTCTGAATCCGTCACTGTTAAAGGATAGGATTCTTTCTCTAACTCTGTTGAGGCTGCTGTTGCCTCCTCCTGTTGTGTTTCTTCCGTTGCAATTACCTCTTTTGTGCTCACTGTCGAATCTGTCGGTGTTTTTGAACATGCTGTCATTCCAGCTACCAATACTATGGCTGTAAATAATAGCGATACTTTTTTCCAATATTTCATTTTTCTCCTTCCGTCACTTCCTCCCGAAGTGCAGTCATTATGTATATGGCAGGTTTCCTGGCTCATGATCATTTTACTTGCTGATGTCTTCTCAGATGACTCCACCCAGGCAGGTCCAAAACAAAACAAATGTTTCCGACAGACGAACCATTCCAGGATAATCTCCAATGACGATTACAAACAGCTTTCATCACATTTACAGTAGCGGGGGCTGTTGTGGATTCGCACCACATTCCCTTTTAACTTTTTTAAGCACCATATGTCAATTTGCATGAAATATTATAACTTTTGTTGTGACTTAAGTCAAACGAACTCATTCAATAAGCTCATTCCCGCATAAACACGAAATCTCTTTCATGAAAATAGTTCCCTTTAAACATCATTCATTCTTCCAATATAATCCCTGACGATACTTTCATGGTTTACATCTGTCAGGATACTAAGTTGATCTCCTACTCTGATTACGGTATCTCCTTGCGGAAGAATTTCCATTTCTCCCCGTTTCACACTAACCAATAACGTCTGCGTTGGCCATGCAGTCTCCATAATTTTTTTATTCTCTAAAAGAGAACCATGTTGAACAATCAACTCAATAATTACTCGTTTATTACTTGCTCTTCTATTACTTACTATTTTATTCCCTTCTATTTCTTCTCCCTTTTGTTCTTTTGTCAATAAATTTTCTAATAATGCATCATAAATCGGAGGACTTTTCATCAAATCAGCTACAACGTAAGCCACCAGGGCAACAATCGTTAGTTGAAGCATACTCTCGAACGAGCCCGTCATTTCCATAATTAATACAATGCCCGTAATTGGAGCTCTTACAATTGCTGTAAAATAACCAGCCATTGCCAGAACGATAAAGTTGTAAAACAGCTCCTCGGGATACCCAAAATACTGAATTAAAACTTGCGCAAATACGCCGCCTAACGATGCGCCTAGTACTAGAAGCGGGAAGAAGATACCACCAGGTGCTCCTGACCCGAAGCTTACTGCCGAAAAAATAAGCTTAAACAAAAAAACAACGCTAAGAAAAACAATCCCTTTTTCAATTGTTAGTTCTTCTACAATGCGATGCCCCCCTCCTAAGATAATAGGAAGAAACAACCCTGCTGTTAAAGCAAAGAAAAAAGGGATGACTGTTTTGATATTGGCTTTTAAAAAATGTAGTCGAAGATATAATTTCTGTACCTTCAATAAAAACAGATTATAAACACTTCCCATAATCCCCATAAAGACCCCAAGAAGAATCAATAACCAATAATTCTCTAATGGAATCGCGCGCACAAGTTCAAAGCGAAATATTGGTTGCGTTCCAAATACTTGTTTGGAAATAAAATCTGCCGTTACAGCAGCAGACATCGTTGAAAGCAGAATAATAGGAGAAAAATATTTAAATACTTCTTCAAGTGCAAATATAACACCAGCAAGTGGTGCATTGAATGCCGCTGCCAGTCCAGCGCTGGCACCACTTGCCATGAGAATTTTTCTTTCCAGTCTGCTTTCGGCAATTTTATTCCCGATTCCTTCTGCAACATTTGCCCCAATCTGTATTGAAGGGCCCTCCCTGCCAAGTGAAAGCCCTCCCATGATTGCCAGGGTTCCACCCAGAAATTTACTACATAAAGTATTAAGCCAGCTCTTTCTTTTTCGAAAATGACCTTTTAGGATACCTTCAAGCTGTGGAATTCCACTACCGGAAATCATAGCGTTATTGGACACAAGTTGTCCAATCACATAACCGAGTCCTGCCAGAATCACGATTGCAACAGGAATCCACTTCATGTGTTCGCGCAAGTAATCATAAGCAAAAAAAGAAAATTTTTCAGCATAGGTTAAGGTGATTCTATATAAAACCACGACAATTCCTGCGGCACCCCCAACTAAGACGCTTTTCCCAATCAGTGGGATTTTCTTCGAACTATCCTTTGCCAGAACATAATAATTGTTTTTCATCTTTTCCCCTCTATTGCTTCTACTTAGAACAGTTTCTTTCGTTCATGATAACGATTAGGCCTGCTTGTAGTCCAATAAAAAATCTCCCAGTGCCACTGCTGCAGTTTTTAGATCTTCAATGCAAGGAAGGTATACAATTCTGAAATGATCTGGTTCCATGCAATGAAATCCTCCGCCGTGTGTGAATAGTATTTTTTTCTCTCGTAAGAAATCAAGTGCGAACTTCTCGTCATCATAGATACCAAATTTTTTCACATCAATCTTTGGAAACATATAAAACGCTGCTTTTGGTTTTACAACACTTAATCCAGGAATCTCTCTGATTGCCTGGTAGATATACTCTCTTTGATCATAGATTCTACCTCCTGGCATCAGCATCTGCCTGGTATCATCAAGATGTTCCAGTGCGATTGGAATCAGCGACTGTGCAGGTACATTAGAGCAAAGTCTCATGGATGACAAGAGATTAATTCCTTCAATATACCCTTTTGCCTTCGTTTTGTCCCCGCATAAGCACATCCATCCGCATCGATACCCTGCAATCAAGTGAGATTTTGACAATCCATTAAAAGAGATTGTCAAAAGATCAGGTGCCAAAGATGCTAACGCGATATGTTCCAATCCATCCATGACAAGTCTGTCATAAATCTCATCTGCAAACAAAATCAGTTCAAACTCACGCGCAAGTGCTACTATCTCCTCAAGCAGTTCCCGGGGATATAATGCTCCCGTTGGATTGTTTGGATTAATCACAACGATTGCCTTCGTTTTATCTGTTATTTTTTTTCTTATATCTTCAATATCCGGGTACCATTGTGCCTCTTCGTCGCAGATGTAATGCACCGCATTCCCACCTGCCAAGGTAACAGAAGCTGTCCATAATGGATAATCAGGGGAGGGAACCAAAACCTCATCTCCATTATCCAGCAAACCCTGCATGGATAATGTAATCAATTCACTCACACCATTTCCAGTGTAGACATCCTGTTCTGTCACATTTGGTATATTTTTACTCTTACAATATGCAACGATAGCCCGCCTAGCTGCCAGGATTCCCTTCGAGTCCGAATACCCTTCAGCAGATGTCAGATTTTCTTTCATTTTTTCTATTATGATGTCTGGTGCCCGGAACCCGAACGGTGCTGGATTACCAATATTTAGTTTAACAACGGTCTCCCCTGCTGCAACCATTCTGTTTGCCTCATCCATAACGGGTCCTCTGATGTCATAACACACATTCTCTAATTTAGATGATTTTTCAAATGTTCTCATAACTTCCTCCTTGATTCCTCTTTTTGTAACAAAGTGAATTGACATGCCAACTCACCTTGCATGAATAAAAAACGCCCTAAGCGAATGAACGCTTAGGGCGAATATGTTTCTATCCGTGTTACCACCTAACTTCAGGAAAATCCTGCACTCTGCCACCACAATCATGGTGCGTCCCGTAACGTGGGAATACGTCAGAACCTACTAAGCCAGGCCGTTGGGATCTGCTGCTCCAGAACTGCTTCCATATCAACTCCGCAAGGATTCTCACCAACCATCCTCTCTCTGAAACTTCGCTGATACCTACTCTTTTCCTTCATTGCATTTATCGTTTTCTCAATTTTTTATTTCCTATTTTGTTTATGATAGACTTTCACGAATTGTTTGTCAAGATACGTTTTGATTATAATTTTTTATCCCCACAACGCACTGGCATCCGTCGAACTACGATTTAATTTTGAAAAATCAGTTTTTACAAAGGAACGTGTTGCCAAAATCAAGAAAAACAGTCCAATCAGACAGATAATGATAAATGACATGACTGGCGTAACTATAAATCCATTAATTTCTATCGCAAGCCCTTCTCTTACAAGTTCTTCCGGTAATAAATGTGTTTTTTCCAGAACAATCATTCGGAAAAATGCAGTTGCATATGTCATTGGATTAAAGTAGGCTACGGTTCTTAAGGAATCCGGTAATAAAGACAGTGGAATGTAGGCACCTGATATAAACGTAAGCGGCATTGTAATCGCTGTCTTTACAATCTGAAATGTCTGTCCACTGCGAACCATAGTAGCCAGAAACAGACCTACTCCTGAGAAAACAAGGCCAACACAGATCATAGACACAAGAACCAAAACAGGAGTTGTCCACTTTGTAAATTTAATTCCTATAAACATTCCTAAAATCAGAATTAAAATTCCCTGTACAGTAGCCACAGTTGCCGCCGATAGAATCTGTCCAATTGCGACTGTAATTCTCCTGGCTGGTGAAACAAGGACTTCCTTCATAAATCCGCTTACCATATCATCCACAGTTGATGAAGCCAGATTAAGTGAACTTTCAAATACAGTAGTAATAATAACACCCGAGAGCATATAGGCGATTGGGTTCTCAATTGCATCATTTCTAAAAATGGCACCAAATACATAGACAAAAAAGAAAGGAAAGATAAGCGAAAAAATAAGACTAATTTTATTTCTCGCAAATGCCTTCAGTCCTCTGATCCATAGCGCAAATATTGTATTCATATAAATAACCATGCCTTTCTTTTTAGCCTGCAGCTTTGTGTCGCAGGCGCAAATTGCGTGTAAAAGATTACTCTTTCACATCATTCTTCCTCCCTGATTTTCCTACCAGTAATTTCCAGAAAAACATCATTAAAAGTACCCTTCCTGATTTCAATATCCGTAATTGCATCTTTGTGTAGGCTAAGTACCTGCAATAAGTGCGAAATATCCTCCGCCTCTACCCGTGTATACCCGTCTTTTCTTTCATAGTTCAGGTTGTATTGCTGTAAAAGCTGTTCTAACGCTTCTGGCTGTTTGGTTGTAATATAGGCTCTATCCTTCGTATATTTCTTTTTCAAAACATAAGGTGTATCATGTGCTACTATCTTACCCCCATCAATGATGGCTATTTTATCGCATATTTCTGCTTCTTCCATATAGTGTGTTGTCAAAAAAATGGTGATATTTCTCTCTTTTTGAAGCTTTACGATATATTCCCATATGTGGGCCCTTGTATGCGGATCCAAACCTGTTGTCGGTTCGTCCAGAAAAAGAACTGTAGGGTAGTGGATCAGCCCTCTTGCAATTTCAACCCTACGTTTCATTCCTCCTGACAGTGCACCAACTAGTTTTCTTCTTTCTGCCAACAGATCCACAAGATTAAGAACAAAATGAATTCGCTCCTCCACCTCATGCTTGGGGACATGATAAAAAACACAGTGCATTTTCAGGTTTTCTTCAATTGTCATTTTCGCATCCAGTGTAGCCTCTTGAAATACAACCCCAATAGAAGATCTCACTTCTGCTTTCTGCGTTGAAACATCATAACCTGCAATTTTAAGTTCCCCTGATGACTTTTCAAAAATGGTACATAGTGTATTAATCGTAGTACTTTTCCCAGCTCCATTTGGACCTAAAAAAGCAAAAATGGTGCCTTCTTCCACTTCAAATGAAATATCATTCACCGCTGTAAAATCACCGTAACTTTTCGTAAAATGACTTACTTCAATAATATTACTCATACTCCAGCGTCTCCTATCTATTCAAGGTATTCCTTATAACTTTTTTTATTTATGATTAAATATATCATTTGATTTGGTTCCTATCAATCTTTCTTTTTTTCCTTTTCTTGCACTTTTTCTTGTATTTAAAAAGCCGAGAAGAAATTTCTCGGCTTTTTGTCTTATCTATGTCCTGATTCTATGTAATCTTCCTATCCAATGCTTCAATATGTTCCTGAAACCACGTAGTGAGTTTTTCAAGAAGCATTTCTATTAGTTCATTCTGATTTCCAAGAGAAATGGAGTCGATTTCCTGCCCGATAGCATCTATCTCTTTTATAAATTGGTTATGATGTCGTTTTTGCGTATCCAACCCTTCATATCCAATCGCTTCCATGTAGGTCTCTTCTTCTGTAAAATGATACTGGGTATACTCCTGTAAGCCCTTAACAATTTTTAACAAATCATCATCTTTGAATAGTTTGTTTTCATCTTTGAGAAGCTGATATGCATCATCTGCTAATTTGAAAATCTGACGATGTTGATCATCAATCGTTTTTACACCAGTTAAATAACTGTCTTTTAATTCATACATTTAAATCACACCTTTATTAATTTGCCATTTTATTAAGTTCACTCTGCATCAAGGCATATGAAATAATTCCAAGACCAAAAACAGCCAAAAGCAGATACATGATTCCGCTATTGCTTGATACCATTCCACGGCTTGTCTTTGCTGCATCAATTTTTTCACCCTGTTTGTACATCCAATACAATGCATAAATACCACATGTAACAATACTTAAAATAAAAGCAACGCCTCCTGATGTACCATACGTTCCAGAAGCTGTGTTGGCGTCATTGTTTAGACAAATGAACCAATAAATACCATAAATACCGCAAGTTACAATGGAAAGAATAATACAGAGTGCTACATTTCTTTGTTGAATCATGTTAAAATCCTCCTCATAAGATTGAATGCTAGTGATAATCCCTTTTTAGTCTTTTGATTGATTTTATTGCTAAACCAATCTTGAATATTTTAACACAATAAAGCATATTGTTCAATGAAATTTGTTTAAAAAAGCGAACCAGCAATGCGATTTCTGGTATCCTTACTTCTTGCAGTACTCTTTAATCGCTTCGCCCATAAATTGTGCAGTTCCTTCTCCAAACTCGTCAATATTTTCTGTAAATCTTTCATCTCCCGTGTACATTTCGCCAAGCCCTGCAAGTATTTCATTTGTACAAACATAATAAGACTCTGTGATAAAATCCTGCCACATTTTTACAAGGTCCTGCACCTCTTTTGATACCGGATCCTCTCCTCGATGCTCAGAAAACAACTTCATGATTCTTTTCGATTTTTCCATCATTGCAGCCCAATCCTCCTTTTTGTATAACTCAGTCCGTTCTTTACTTTGCTTATATGCATCTGTACCACCCCACTTTTGTTCCACTTCTTCCCTGTACTTTTCTTTCGTCCTTTCAATCTCACTCATATCAAATTCTTCAAAACTCATTGTGTTTTCTCCCTTCAAATTGGCATCCAACAGGCAGATTAGGTCCTCTAAACGCTTCTTTCTTAATAAAAGAAGTTCTCTCTGCCCTATTAACGCTGTTTCTTTCTTGTAATCAGAGGAATTCATGATTTTATTAATCTCTTTTAAAGGGAAATCAAGCTCACGATAAAATAAAATCTGCTGCAGTCTTTCGACAGCCATTCCATCATAATACCGGTAACCAGTGTCCGGTGCTATTTCAGTTGGACTAAGCAGATTAATTTCATCATAATAATGCAGTGTTCTCACAGTAACATTCGCTAATTTCGCCATCTCGCTGATTGTAAATCTCATTTTTTTATCCTCCAAGTAGAAGATTACACTATTACGTTGCGTCAGAGTCAATACAGGAAGGAAGATTTTATAGCATTCTTTTTAACTTCTCAATTAATCCCAGATCTGCCGGAAGCCACTCTACGCTATCAAGCTCCTTCTTCGTAAGCCACTTGGCATCCTGATGTTCTTTCAAAATCAAATCACCCGAAATCACTTCACACCAAAAACAATGCATTGTAAGATGAAAATTCGGATAATCGTATTCTACAATTTCAAAAAGTTCATTGACTTTAATTTTGACATCAAGTTCTTCCATTATTTCGCGAATTAATGCACGTTGTGGCGTTTCTCCTGGTTCTATTTTTCCACCAGGGAATTCCCATCCCCCTTGAAACTCACCAGTTCCTCTTTGTGTCGCAAATATTTTTTCGTCTTTTTTAATGATTGCCGCTACTACTTGTATTGTTTTCATCCTTATCCCCGCCTATGTACATAAGCATGCATACAATCTGAACTTTGTTGCCTGCCTGCCCTTAGTCCCTAATCTCTTTTAATTGGTTAAATAATCATAAATATCTTCCTGTACCGGAGTTACCAGACTATATTCAATTTCGACTGCTGTTTTGCTGGTATTATTCATGACAAATTCGTGCGTTTTTCCTGTCGCTTTTATTTTTCCCAGATAGTAAAACTCCTTGGATGTTTTATCATCTTTGTTCTTTCTTACAAAAAGTTCCATTTGGACCCCTAGTGCTTCTGCATTTAGAGCGGTTTTCACATCTTCCGAAGTTATTGTTCTGCCAGATTTTGAAATTGCAATCAGGGTGCTTGGATTCAAAAAACGGTCCTCATACTTCACTGTGTCCTGAATGCTATCTTCTTTATGATAATTGATAAAAACTGGATAGGTTTTCGTTTTACTATCATATTTGTACCCACCAATGTTGAGTGCCACTTCTGCTTTTTCCCATTCTAACAACCTGCACACATCTTCATAGGTATACTTTGCATAAAGTTGGAAATTTGTATTCTGATATCTTTGACTATAGTTTGTACGATTTCTATAAAGTCCAAATTCAACCAGTTCCATTACCATGTTTAAAAAGTTGACATCTTTTAATTCCTTATGAAACGGAGTGCTAATACGATAATCGTCTTCTTCTTTTTCAATAAAAATGCAGTCATCATAGGTTGATTTTGCACTCCCTGTAGCGAACTCATTTGTAAACACATTCACAAGATTCTTTTTTGTTGTATCACTCATCTGAATCCCATAGGTTTCTTGTAGATCCTGACCAAGAAGTTTCAATAATCCCTTTTTATAAGTAAGGAGTCTTTTTAACATTTGAAGTTCATGAACACGTTTTCCTAAAGCAAACTTTTTACTGATATATTCTAAATATTTCTCTGCTCTACCTGAAATTCTGATTGAAAACTCTTTTTCATACTTTGTTAGAAACTTGTAATAGGATCCAAGTGACTGATTTTCAAAAATTCGAATCACATCAATTTCGCCATGTTCCTCAAAATCTAATAGGGAAGGAATTCTACCTAATTTAAATTTAAGTTGCTGATAGCTTTCTTTGATAATTCGTACATCATTAAAATTAGAAGTATCAATCGACTCATAAATTCGTTTTCTGGTAACTTCGTCAAAATGAATCGTTGAGCTTCCAGGTATGATTTTATTTCCTTCTGCAACGTATTTTCGAAGGGAATCTTTGTTGTAACTCCGGTCTCCAGATAGTGCAATTGGAATCATAAAATTATTTTTATAATTTCCAATAAAATCCAATATTAATACAAAATCTTTCTCTTCTGATTTTCTAAGTCCTCTTCCTAATTGTTGCACAAAAACAATTGGTGACTGTGTTGGTCGGAGCATAATGACCTGATTGATTTCTGGAATATC
>CANRNK010000032.1 GCA_947631985.1 uncultured Lachnospiraceae bacterium
GGTGAGTTCTGCTTTCGAAAAAAGGGAAAAATGACATGTCCGAAAAGTGATTGTCTCTTGTGCCACATCAACGATTGATTTCCTTCTCGTATGACCAATTCGACGTTACTTCTTCCTCTGTTACCGCCTGCTTGCTTTCACTGCCTTCAGACGCAACAAAAGCACCCTCATTTTTCTTTCCACATGCCGTCACACTTAAGGTAGCTGCTAGCAATAGGAACAAAAACGCGATGCTTTTTCTTTTTTTTATCATATTGAACCATCTCCTGACATAGACTCAAACACGTGTTTTTAGCGTTATGCAAAGGCGATTCCTGTTGGTACTACTATACCATATTATGCCTTTTCCATCAAGGCATTCACAATCATTTCAAATTCCATAAAATGGGATGCTTTTATCAAAATATTGTCCCCTTTTTGAAAAAGCAAATTCATTTTTTCAATCATGTCTTCTTTTTTTAGAAAATAAAATCTCTGTATTTTTTTCCCTTCTTGATTAGCAAGTTCTTCCGCCGCCGCATCAATGTGAAAAGCACTTTCACCAATGCAAATTAATACATCGATTTTTTTGTCTACAGCATAGTAACCAATTTCCCTATGACAGGCGATTTTCTGATCTCCAAGTTCGCCCATATCCCCAAGCACTGCGACTTTTCTACCCGTTGCTATGGAGAGTAAATCAATGGCAGCCTTCATAGAAATAGGATTTGCATTATAACAGTCATCTATCATGATATAGTCTTTCGTCTGGACTACATTGTTTCTTCCGCCAAGTGCCTTTACTTGCCCAATTCCACTAGAGATTTTATCCGATTCAATCCCAAGAATCTTCCCAATTGCAGTTGCCGCTAATGCGTTATAGACCATATGTGCCCCGGAGAGCGAAATTTTAGTTTCAAAGGTTTGATCCACCGCATGGATTTTGCACTCGCTTCCCAGAAGACCTCTTTGGATAACCGACTCTGCATAAACATCATTTTTTTGTTCAAGCCCAAACTTTATGATTCTGCATCCTTTCACGGACTGAATCGTATCTAACAGGTCGTCGTCTCCATTTAGGCACACCGTTCCTGTGTCATTCATAAATTCAAACATTTCTGTTTTGGCTTTTAACACGCCTTCCCTGTCTTCTAAAAATTCCAGATGGCATTGTCCTATGTTGGTTATGACAGCAATGTCAGGTTTTGCAATTTTACTCAGGCGGCTCATCTCTCCAAAATGATTGATTCCCATTTCCAGTACAGCTACCTCGGTCTCCTTTCGGATTCGAAAAATAGTCAGTGGCAACCCAATCTCATTGTTAAAGTTTCCCTCTGTTTTCAATACTTTATACTTTGTTTCCACAACGGAAGCTATAAATTCTTTTGTTGTTGTTTTTCCAACACTCCCTGTAATACCAATAATAATTGCAGAGAGGCAGGATCGATAATACTGCGCAACATCACGAAGCGCACTAAGAGTATCTTCTACCAGAATATAACTCCGATTACGGTATGCTTCTTCCGGCTCTTTTTCACAAATAACAAGCATGGCTCCCTGATCATATACCTGCTTTATAAACTGATGTCCGTCTACTCGTTCTCCAGGAATCGCAAAAAACAAAAAGTGCTTTTCTACTTTTCTCGAGTCAATTACTGCTCCCATAATCTCCTGATGAAGTTCTTCTTCTCTACAGTGAAGAACGCCACCACATGCGCTAGCTATTTTTTCAGGTGTCATCCCTGTCATTGTGCTCATAGGTTTACTCCTCGTATTTTTGAATGGAAACTTCCAGAATCCATTCACAAAGATCTTCAAATGAATAGCCCAAGGCGAGGGCTTCTTGTGGTAATAGAGACGTAGGTGTCATACCAGGAAGCGTATTTGCCTCAAGACAGAACAAGGAACCAGCCTCATCCATCATAAAGTCCATTCTTGCATAAGAGGAAAGACGTAGTGCCTCAAATGCTCTGACCGCATATTCCTGCATTTCTAGCATCTTCTCCTCACTAAGATCTGCTGGGCAGGTCTCAATGGTACTTCCCGCCTGATATTTGTTCTTATAATCATAAAATCCCTGAATTGGAGCAATTTCGATAATCGGAAGAGGTGTTTTTCCAATTACACCAACAGAAAATTCTCTTCCTTTAATATACTGTTCAACAATCACCTCTCCCTCGAACTGATACGCTTCATTTAATGCTTTTTTGTATTCTATCTCATTAAACACAAGATAAACACCAACGCTGGAGCCTCCAAGACTTGTCTTAACCACGACTGGAAACACTACCTCTGGTTGTTCTCCCTTCTTTGGATAAACAGCATCAGGAGTAGGGACTCCATAGATTCCAAAGAGTTCTTTTGATAATTTTTTATCCATTGCCAACGCACTGCTCAGATAGTCTGTTCCTGTATACTTGATTCCAAGCAGGTCGAATGCTGCCTGAAGTTTTCCATTTTCGCCACTTTCACCATGCAATGCAAGAAAGACAATATCTGCCGCCTGGCAAATCCTGATGATATTGGGTCCAAAGAAACCATCTATGTCACTTTTTCTTCTAGCTTTAATTTCCTGTATGTCTGGATTTTGTTCTGCAACTCCTACAAATCCTGCATCCCACTCCCTTTCCTCTCGAAAAATCATTTCAGGCGATTCCAGTGTTTCTTCAATCCCAAAATAGACATCTAACAATACTGCACTATGTCCGTTTTTCTTAAGTGCACGGTAAATCATAGTTCCTGAACTTAAGGATACGTCTCTTTCTGTGCTTATACCTCCTGCCAATACAACGATGTTCACTTCTTATTCCTCCCTATCAGTATTACCACTTACGCTTTCCCCAAGGATTAGTAACATAGTTGCAGAAAGTTGTGGTTGCCCTGTTATTTCTTTCATTTTTTCATTATTTTTTAAATGTCTGTATCCCTTGTCCTGAAAATAGCTAATGCCTTCTGGATTCCGTCCCAGGAAATAGTGTAGGTGACTTCCAAGCACCGTTCCATACTCATGATTCGTAATCACATGATTGATAATCGTCAGATAAAATAGATTGTCAAAAATCTCATCCTCTGTTGTCCCACATACTCTATAGGCGTTTTGATTTGACTCTTTCGCAAGCACCTCTACCTTTTCCATCCACTCCTTCATGATTTCATTGCATAGAGCAGTATCTACTTTTCTTCTCGAATTCAGGTACATAACATCTCCTCTTAGCTCAATTTCATTTTTCAAAGAGCTAAGATTTGATTGGGTCCGATAGGTTTTAACGTAATTATGATAGCTGACTTTGCCCGTTGCATTATATAGACTTGCTGCTGCGAAATATTGCTCCTGTGTGTTATCCAATTTCTTCGGTAAGGATGCCCACGCTTTTTCTGCTGCCCGAAGGCATTTTGTAGCGTAACTACTGTCGTATTCAGAATACACAAGATAAAATTCTGCAAGCGTCGCAGCAAACATAGCCGTGGAATCGTCATCCTCATTTTGAAGAACAAGTCGGCCTGGATTCGTTGCGTTTTTCTCCGCCTCTTGTGTTTCATACTGAATACCACGATAAACCATACCCGTTTTACTATTTTGCATTTTTAATAGCCAATCAATTTCATATCTAACTTCATCCATCATATCCGGAACTTCATTGCCACTTGTTTCAAGTCCCAAATCGTCTAAAAATAAAGACGGGTACAATCGATATACAAGCATTAGATCAGACGCGGCCATGCACCCCGACATGACATCCCTTGAAAAATCATCAGAAGTGTGCCATCCTCCCGACAAATCTATGTTCCCCTCTTCTATTAGAAACTCACTTGAAAAGCAGGGGTGTTGTCTTGTCTGTTCGTTAAACACTTCCGTTTGTTTCTTTCCACACCTATTTTCATAGAACGACTTACATACATCTAGTAATAGCGGTTGATAGATATTGTTACCAATTTGAAACGGAAACGACTGTCCAATTCGTTCTGTTCGAATATAATATTTGCCTTTTTTTTGAAGTTGCGTAAAGACACCATAGCCTGTGCTTTCTCCTACATCCTCCTGATACTCATTCGGAATGATTTTTCCGGTATAGACGACTTCTTTGCTTTCTGCTTCAACTACTTCAAATAGTTCAGGAAGATTCTCCCCTTTAAATATCACAATTTTGGTACTATTCTCTTCATATCCGATTTGATCCACCAGCACGTTTGGAATCGTTTCTTCAAGCGTATAATCTGCCACCCTGAGAGGAGGTAGCGAGGTGGTTCCCTCAATGACATTGGCATCGATATCGGATTGCAACTCACTTTCTTTGCCACAGGCTGATAATATGCCTGCCAGAAAGAGACATAACAATACCCTATTTACTTTTTCCATCCAACAAATCTCTCTTAATTTCATACCCCGTATTATACTCCGAACAGAAAGCAAGGTAAAGTTTAACCTGAATTTTAATTCCGTTTTTTTATTTCGAAAGATCTACATGCTGGATGGTTCCAACGTTTCCTTCTTCATATAAAAAAATACCAGTCTTTCTTATCCTTGCATTTACAGAATTGTCGTCAGCTGCATTCAGTGAAAAATCGGTTGTCGTATGTTGCAGTCCAATTGCACCGATTCCCCTTTCCTTTAACCCATATAAATGCGTATTCCCCGATTCATCCATACACCAGATTTTTAATTTATCCCAAATTCTATCTCCTTCATCAATCCATCCATTCTGGTCTGTATCATATTGTTTTAATTCTTCAAATCCATTTCCTGTTTTGGTACCAAATAGTTCCAAGCCATTGTTTATCTTACCATCTTTATTTTTATCCAATGCCAGATACCCACTTTTAGCAGATAAAATTGAAATCAAATCTTCTTCCCCATCTGAATCTATATCAAATAAGAATTTCTGGTCCGTAACCTCGGCAATATCCTCCTCAAGGTTGATAACCAGAGGATCAACCAACATGGTTTCTTCCTGCAATCTTGTTCCAGTGTAATACTCCCGAAACGTTCTGCTCATTGTCATTTCTAATTGAAATGAAATCTCTCTCCCATCCTTCGTAATCACTTTTCCCGTTGTCGAAAAGTCGGTAGACTCCATTTCCTCATGGAGATACGTTTGTGTGATTTTCGTATACGTCTTTTTTTCAGGAATTTCAAGAAGGCTTGCATCGTCAGACCACAGTTTTCCACTTCTGGTTCGAAACAATAATTCCAGTAAGTAAACTGCACATTTTGTCCTGATAAATTGTTTTTGATCTTCTCCTCTTTTTGACTGTCTTACTACTTTTCCCAGTTTTTCTTTTTCCCAAACTGTGTCAAACAAATTGCTTTCTGAAGATACGGTAACTGATTCTTTTTTTTCAGTATATTCGAATTGGTTGGAATATACTCTTGCAGAGCTCATGGCTCCCTGATAAGATCCTATTTGCATGTTTACCCTCCTCGGTACAATAGAAAGAGGATATCCTTTTGCAATGCAAAAGCATACCCTCCGTGGCCATAATCTGTTATCTGATACCATTATATCGGCTTGAATTCTCAAAAAAATAACCCCTGAATGTTCAGGGATTATTCTTGGTTTGCGACTTATTCTTCAACTCGGTTATAGTTAATCAGGCATCCTCTTAAAATAATCTGACGCTCTTCATCTGTCAGTTCATCCATCTGCAGTGTAAATGGAACAAGTCCTTTTTCACTAACTACATACGCTTTCATTTCTGATGCTTTCTCTTCTACCGCTTTTCGTATATTTGGAATGAAAATACTATCCAGATTTTTGAATGGAAGCTCTCCTCTTTGAATTACAAACGGAAGCATTCCCCAGTTAATCAGATTTGAGCGATATCTCTTTGTTGCATACTCATTTGCAATATTTGCCCATCCTCCTAGCACTTTCTGACAGGATGCTGCCTGCTCTCTTGCAGAGCCATCCCCAGGCTTGACTGCAAAAATGGTACTGCCAAATCCTGTATTCTTCTCATTTACTTCCTTAAATTCTGTGTTAATATTATCTAAGATTGCTAAAACCTCAGGATATTTATCTCGAATCTTTTCTCCTGCAGTTCTATCCTCTTCTATACACTTAACTTCTTTTGCACGTCCAACGTAAGCAGGATCTTTCCTTGAAAGGGTATATTCTGCAAGCCCAAGTGGATTGGATCGGTAAGAGGAAGTCTCTCCTGAAGGAATCAGCTCATCCGTTGTCGTTACTTCATCGTGTATTTCCGCTACCACTTTGAGAACAAGGTTTTCCGTCAAAGCACTCATATCTGGCCAATCCTTAATGTTCGGACCGAACTTGATTTCTACCTCTGGATCTGCTATCCCTTTGGAATCAAACACCCTATTGGCATAAATAGCCTGATCGAAATAATATTTATACTTTCCATATTCCGTCGGAAGTTCTGTTGCAGAGATTAAATATCCCTTATTGGCAGCTGTTGCTGCAATGGAACGGGCATCCATTAGTGCCACGGACGAAATCTGTCCATTCTGTAATTTTGAACCTTCACGATTTGGGAAGTTCCTTGTTGTATGGCGGATACTGAATGCATTGTTAGCAGGTGTATCCCCAGCTCCAAAACACGGACCACAGAATGCAGTTTTTACAACTGCTCCTGCTGCCATCAGATTGGCAACGCTTCCATTTTTGACAAGTTCCATATAAATAGGTGTCGATGCTGGGTAGACACTTAAGGTAAATTCATCTGAACCAATATTACTTCCTTTCAGGATATCTGAGGCAACACAAATATTCTCAAATCCTCCACCTGCGCATCCTGCAATAATTCCCTGCTCTACATAAAGTTTTCCATTTACTATTTTGTCTGTCAGCTTATAATCTACCGCTCCATCCAGACTAAGAATTGCCTTTTTCTCAACTTCGCGTAAGACGTCGCCCAGGTTTTGGTTCACTTCATCAATTGTATACACATTGCTCGGATGAAATGGCATTGCAATCATTGGACGGATGCTACTCAAGTCCACTTCTATTAAACCATCATAGTAAGCACAGTTACCTGGTTTCAGGCATGAATACTCTTCGCTTCTTCCATGAATTTCATAGAATTCTTTGATGGTTTCATCTGTCTGCCAGATAGAAGACAGACAAGTAGTCTCTGTTGTCATAACATCGATTCCAATTCTGAAATCCGCACTCAGATTTGCCACACCCGGACCAACAAATTCCATCACCTTATTCTTCACATATCCATTTGCGAATACCGCTTGGATAATCGCAAGAGCAACATCCTGCGGTCCAACCCCTTTTACCGGTTCACCTTTTAAATAAACAGCAACCACACCAGGCATGTTAATATCATAAGTTTGTTTCAAAAGTTGCTTAACAAGTTCGGGGCCGCCCTCCCCCATTGCCATAGTTCCAAGGGCTCCGTATCTTGTGTGGCTATCAGATCCCAGTATCATTTTACCAGCACCTGCAAGCATTTCTCTTGCAAACTGGTGAATGACAGCCTGGTGAGGTGGAACGTAAACACCACCATATTTCTTTGCGCAGGTAAGGCCGAACACATGGTCATCTTCATTGATCGTTCCACCAACTGCACAAAGAGAATTATGACAGTTCGTAAGTACATAAGGAACTGGAAATTTTTCAAGGCCGGATGCTCTCGCCGTCTGAATGATTCCGACAAATGTGATATCGTGTGAGGTTAATTTATCAAACTTAATCTTTAGTTTTTCCATTGAGTTGGAAGTATTATGATTCTTAAGTATTCCATACGCAATCGTCTGCTTTGCTGCGTCTGTTTTTTCAATTTCATGACCGGTTTTACTTTTTATCTCATTTGCCGCCTGTGGACCTTCCGCAATGATCTCAGATCCATTCAGAAGATATGCACCACTTTTCAATAAATTTATCATAACTATTCCTCCTTGCTCAAACTAATTCTATTGGGGTTTTTCAACACCAATTGTAACATCTTTCCCATTTACATTCCATTCTTTTGAGATGCCACCAGTACATCCCATTATCATTTCATCCGCTAACACTTTTTCAGAAATGATACTCTTGTTCGTTTCAACAATCTTGGTTATTTTATCATTTGTATCTAAATATACTTTGATATGATCTGTTACTTCAAAATCAGCTTCTTTTCTCATGGTCTGGATCTTACTAATAATCTCGTACACAAATCCTTCTTCAATCAATGCATCTGTCAGATTTGTATCAAGAACAACCGTGATTCCACCATAAGATTCTGATACAAAACCTTCTACCTGTGCGGCATCAATTAAAAGGTCTTCTTTCTCAAGTATTTCGTCTGTTCCATCAAGCGAAATTGTAAGCGTTCCTTTTTCATTTATTTCATCCATTGAACTATTTCCATCTAGGGATGACAGTACTTCTTTTAAAGAATTCAGTTGTTTTCCAAAGCGTTTTCCAAGTGTTTTCAGCTGAGGTTTAAAGGTATACGATGTAAATTCTCTGACATCCTCTGCAAAAATAACTTCTTTCACATTTAATTCTTCTTCAATAATTTCAACAAAAAACTTCGTAAGGGTATGTTCTGTCTTCACATACATTTTACCGATTGGCTGACGGTTTTTGATATTTGCATTATTTCTTGCCGCTCTTCCAAGAACAACTGTACTAAGTACCTGATCCATATCCTTCTCAAGTTTTTTATCAATTAAGGACATATCTGCAACTGGAAAATCACACAGATGAATGCTTTCTGGCGCTTTGGGATCTAAGTTTTTAACAAGATTTAAATAAATTTCTTCTGTTATGAACGGAACCATTGGGGCTGCTGCTTTACATACGGTTACGAGCGCAGTATATAAAGTCATGTAAGCATTAATCTTATCCTGTTCCATGCCTTTTGCCCAAAAGCGTTCTCTGCCACGTCTAACATACCAGTTGCTTAATTCATCTACAAATTCCTGAAGCGCTCTTGCAGTTTCTGGAATCTTGTAATGTTCAAGGTTGTGATCCACTTCCTTTACAAGTGTATTCAGCTTGGAAAGGAGCCACTTGTCCATAACTGGAAGTTTCTCATATTCCAGGGAGTACTTCGTTGCATCAAACCCATCAATATTTGCATAGAGCACAAAGAATGCATAAGTATTCCACAATGTTCCCATGAATTTTCTCTGGCCTTCCTGAACTGCCTTTCCATGGAAGCGATTTGGAAGCCATGGGGCTGAATTCACGTAAAAATACCATCGAATCGCATCTGCTCCATACTCATCAAGTGCAGCAAACGGATCTACTGCATTCCCTTTTGACTTAGACATCTTCTGTCCATTTTCATCCTGAACATGTCCAAGCACGATTACATTTTCATAAGGGGCTTTATTAAAAAGCAAGGTGGATTCCGCAAGTAGGGAATAGAACCATCCCCTTGTCTGATCCACAGCTTCTGAGATGAATTGTGCCGGGAATTGCTGTTCAAATAATTCTTTGTTTTCAAAAGGATAGTGATGCTGTGCAAATGGCATTGCCCCTGAGTCAAACCAGCAATCAATTACCTCAGGAACACGTTTCATTTGTGCACTACACTTTGGACAGGTGATTGTAATCTCATCAATATATGGGATATGAAGTTCCACATCCTTAGCAGCGGGATTCTGGCTCATTTGCACGAGTTCTTCTCTGCTACCAACGGAATGCATATGGCCACATTCACATTCCCATACATTTAAAGGGGTTCCCCAATAACGATTTCTTGAAATTGCCCAATCCTGAATGTTCTCCAGCCAGTCTCCAAATCTTCCTTTTCCTATGTTTTCAGGAATCCAGTTGATTGTATTATTATTTCTGATTAAATCCTCTTTTACCGCCGTCATTTTAATAAACCAGGATTCTCTCGCATAATAAATAAGTGGCGTGTCGCATCTCCAACAGTGAGGATAACTATGTTCAAATTTAGGTGCCGAATACAACAATCCGTTTTGTTCAAGGGCTGTCAGAATCATGGCATCCGCTTTTTTACAAAAAACACCTGGCCAGTCCGTCTCCCCCGTCATCTCACCTTTTCCATCCACAAGTTGTACAAAAGGCAGATCATAGTTTCTTCCAACCTTGGCATCGTCTTCACCAAAAGCAGGTGCAATGTGAACAATTCCTGTTCCATCAGACAAAGTGACATAGTTGTCACAAGTGACGTAAAATGCCTTTTTATTTTGTTTCTCACAAGTTTTATTCGCAAATGGAAATAACGGTTCATACTCTTTAAATTCGAGATCCCTGCCTTGGAAACGTTCAAGAATTTCATATCCTTCTGTAAGAACAGAGTCTGCTAATGCACTAGCAAGATAGTAAATAGTATTGTCATGATTTCTTACTTTTACGTACTCCTCCTCAGGATTTACACAAAGAGCAACATTAGACGGCAACGTCCAGGGCGTTGTTGTCCATGCCAGAATATAAGCTTCTTCCTTTTTTACTTTGAATTTTGCAATTGCTGATTTTTCTTTTACATCCTTATAACCCTGTGCTACTTCGTGACTCGAAAGAGGAGTTCCACAACGTGGGCAATAAGGAACAATTTTGAATCCCTTATAGAGTAGGTCTTTATTCCAGATTTCTTTTAATGCCCACCATTCCGATTCTATATAATCATCATGATAAGTAACATAAGGCTCTTCCATGTCTGCCCAGAATCCGACCGTTCCCGAAAAATCTTCCCACATGCCTTTATATTTCCAGACACTTTCTTTACATTTTGCAATAAAGGGGTCTAATCCATATTCTTCAATCTGTTCTTTCCCATCTAAACCAAGTGCTTTTTCAACTTCAAGCTCAACTGGGAGGCCATGGGTATCCCAACCTGCTTTTCTAGGTACCATGTAACCTTTCATCGTCCGATATCTCGGAATCATATCCTTAATTACTCGTGTTAAGACATGTCCAATATGTGGCATACCATTTGCTGTTGGCGGTCCATCATAAAAAGTATAAGTTTCCCCTTCTTTTCTTTGATCCATGCTTTTCTGAAATATCTGATTTTCATTCCAGAATGCTTCTATATCCTTTTCACGTGTTACGAAATTCAGATCCGTCACTACTTTCTTATACATTTCATTCTCATCCTTCCATTTGTTTTAATTTCTGTAAATGTGCAAAAAAGCCCCGTCCTGTTAAAGGACGAGGCTACTGTCTCGTTATACCACCTTGCTACATACAATCATATGAGTTCCCGGTAACGGTGGAATACCGTCAAAACTTACTCTGTTTCTGATTTTTAGAGAACAGCATCAGTCTGCAACTCAGAAGTGATTTTCAACAATGTGTTACTCGTATCCGCTCCCACCACTTCGGACTCTCTTTGACTTTCTCACTTTATTTACTGTCTTCGTCAACGTATTTTTTCTTTTTCGCCCTATTATAAGGGATTCTTAGCAGAACTGTCAAGAATTTTACGCTTTTTTCAAGAACAGATTTGTTCTGTCTTGTTTTTTTCGTTGATTTTAAGTTTGCTTTCAGCTATAGTATATTCAAGGTGTCTTGTCAGTGAGAACACCTCAAAATTTGAAAGGTATGGTTAATGAAATGGATAGACAAAACCTTACTCTGCTCACTGATCTTTATGAACTGACCATGATGCAGGGCTATTTTAAGAACAAATCGCAAAACGAAACCGTCATCTTTGATATGTTTTATAGAACCAATCCTCAGGAGAGCGGATATGCTATTGCTGCTGGCCTCGAGCAGGTAATTCAATATATAAAGGAATTGCATTTTGCCAATGAAGATATTGCATATCTGGCAAGCTTACAAATTTTCGATTCGGATTTTCTGGATTATTTAAAAGATTTTCATTTTTCGGGAAGTATCTATGCCATTCCTGAGGGGACTATTATCTTTCCAAGGGAACCACTTATTAAAGTAATTGCTCCCATTATGGAAGCACAGCTGGTTGAGACAGCAATCCTGACGATTGTCAACCATCAGTCTTTGATTGCAACAAAAACCTCTCGTGTGTGCTATGCCGCAAAGGGCGATGGCATCATGGAGTTTGGCTTAAGGCGTGCACAAGGTCCAGATGCTGGAATTTACGGGGCAAGGGCTGCCATGATTGGTGGTTGTGTCGGAACTTCAAACGTGTTATGTGGCCAATTATTTGATGTGCCTGTAAAAGGAACCCATGCACACAGCTGGATTATGAGTTTTCCAGATGAATATACCGCATTTAAAAAATACGCTGATCTTTATCCCAAGGCTTGTATTCTGCTTGTAGATACCTATGACACCTTGAAATCAGGAGTTCCAAATGCCATCAAAGTCTTTTCCCAGATGCGGGAAGCCGGAATTCCACTTACCTTCTACGGAATCAGGCTAGATAGCGGTGATTTAGCATATTTATCAAAAAAGGCGCGTAAAATGCTGAACGAAGCCGGATTTACTGATGCCATTATTTCAGCTTCAAACGACCTGGACGAATATTTGATTGACAGTCTAAAAGCACAAGGCGCTGCCATTACCTCCTGGGGCGTTGGTACCAATTTAATCACTTCTAAGGATTGGCCTGCTTTTGGAGGCGTATACAAGCTTGCAGCCGTGATGGGAAAAGATGGTAATTTTATACCTAAAATCAAACTATCTGAAAATAGCGAAAAAATTACAAACCCTGGAAATAAAAAAATTTATAGAATTTACGAAAAAGAAACTGGCAAAATAAAGGCTGATCTGATTTGCCTTACAGACGAAACTTTTAATGAGAGCGATTCCCTTCACTTATTTGATCCATTAGAACCTTGGAAGAAGACAAAGTTAAAAGCTGGTACCTACACACTCAGAGAGCTTATGGTTCCTGTCTTTCTTGATGGACATTGTGTTTATGAATCACCAAAAGTAATGGAGATCAGAACCTACTGTCAAACTGAGTTAACTACTCTTTGGGATGAAACAAGACGACTTGTTAACCCACACAATGTTTATATCGATTTATCTTCCAGGCTTTATGACATGAAAATCAGCCTATTGGATGAAATGGGTGATGAAAATTCAGAACTATAAGAAAAACGCGCCACCAGGCGCGTTTTTCTTATATAAATTCTTCAAACCGCTCACAAAAGCGTTCAATCTCTTCTCTTTTTGTCGCATAGGAAGTACAAAATCTTACAGCAGTATGTGTCTCATCAATCACAGCCCAGTCCGAGGCAATGTATTCTTCTCTCATACGTCTTATCACATGATTCGGCAAAATCGGGAAAATCTGATTGGTATTAGAAGGTGTAAAAAAAGAATATCCCCTCGATTCGAAAAATGCGCTGAGAAGACCAGCCATTTCATTACAATGTTTACCGATTTCTTCGTACAGGTTATCCGTAAACAATACCTGAAACTGTAATGCCACAATCCATCCCTTTGCCATCATTGCACCGTGCTGCTTCATATGAAATCGAAAATTCTGCTTTAATCTGTCATTTAAAATAACAAGCGCTTCGCCAAACATAGCACCGCATTTTGTACCACCAATATAAAAAGCATCTAAATACTCTGCCAGATTCTCAAAGTTTACTCCTGCTTCCTTCACAGCCAGACCCATAGAGAGACGTGCACCATCCAAATATAGATATAAGTTGTTTTGCTTGCAGAATTGGGACAATGCAATGATTTCATCTATTGTATAAACCGTTCCCACTTCTGTCGTATTGGATAGATAAACCATAGCTGGTTTCACCGCATGCTCATCCGTATGCTCTTTTAAGACAGGGATAATAAGTTCTGGAGTTAACTTCCCATCTGTCGTTTTAATTGCAATCACTTTATGACCCGTTGCTTCTATTGCACCTGTTTCATGAACGTTGATATGCCCGGTAGACGCTGCAATCACCGCCTCATAAGTTCGAAGTGCATGGGAAATAAAGGTAAGGTTAGTAATGGTTCCACCTGGTAAAAAATGTATCTGTGCATCTTCCTTTTTTAATTTCTGGCGGATTATCTGTCGTGTATTCTCCGATTGTTCATCCACTCCATATCCAAGATTTTGTTCTCCATTCATGGACACAATTGCATCTAAGATTTTGGGATGAACACATTCGCTATAGTCATTATTGAAACTGTACATATTTTACTATTTCCTACTTTCTTCTTTTACCGTCTACTCTGCCTGCACTTTTTGAAAAATAACTGACCTGTTTCTGCCTTCTTCCTTGGCTTTGTACATGGCTGCATCTGCCTTCTCGAACAATTTCTGTGCCGTGATTTCTGGCTCATATTCTGCAATCCCACTGCTTATTGTAATATGTTCTCCTGGTATCAGTTCTTTGCGCTCAAACTGTTTTCTGATATTCTCCATCAGAATCCAGGCTTCATGTTTGGTAAAATCAGGAAAAACAATTACAAACTCTTCTCCCCCATACCGGCAGACATGTCCTCTTTCACCACAGTATTCCGTCATAAGCTTTGACAACTCCACCAGAATGATATTGCCCTTTTCGTGCCCATAAGAATCATTGACATTTTTAAATTTATCAATATCTATTACAGCAAGACTGGCAGTTTTCAAGTCTGTCCCAATTTTCTCAATCAGTATTTCAAGGTATCGATAAAATTCTGTGTGGTTATAGAGCCCCGTCATTGGATCTCTTTTTAGTGCTTCTTCTAATGTATATTTTGCAATAATACTTGCTCTTAGTTCTTCTTCTTTTTCTCTTGCATAGTTCATCATAACATTGCTCAACAAGTATGCTGACAACAATAGGATGAATGCAATCACTTCATTGATATTCCACATCTCATTGTCTCTGTTTGAAGAGTCAAATCCGTCAAAAAATGCACTGAATAAAAGTGCACCTGTGCAAATAAAAAAGATTCTGGTCGTGATTTTCTTGCTACCATACATTGAAGATAGCATTAACGGAACCATGAAAATACTTGCAGTGATTAAGAAATAATTATGGACAAGCGCAATTGTAAGGCAGAATCCAACCAAACATAAAATGGGAATATAATTTTTTATTTCATCAGATATCTTTTCTTTTTTCAACAGGTAATTGCCACTCGTTAACAAGACAATATTTGTTCCCGTTGGAAACAAAGTGTATTTCATAAAATACACCTGTGGCGTAGACAACATAATTCCAGTATAGGTAAAATATACAAAAACAATGATCTCTAGGAATAAAATTAAAAATACAATATACGATAAATATTCAATTATAATATAGCGCCACTTGTCATATGCTTTTTTGTAATGCATTGCTTTTCCCCACATTATTTCTATCTATTTAATGCTAATTAATACTTGGCAACTTCTAATTTAATTAAATATAACATACATCATTTTGAATGGAAAGTGTCACTTTCGTATAAAAGAGCGTAAAATAAGACATTTACGCTCTTTTTAAGGATATTAATTTAAGTGATATATTTATTTTATTTAGCTGTTCGTTATATTCCACGCATCACAAACTCAAAACATAACGGACTATCTATCGGAAGTAAAAATTCATCATGTGTCTTTGCTCCCCAGCTGTCATCTCCTGCAATCCCCATTTGCATGAGAGAAGCACGTATTACCGTATAGTGAATCGGCGGCAGTTCATATGGGTGGGTTGCATTTTCAATCTCATGTGGCGTAAAGGGAAGTGCTGAAAAGTTAATTTCATTTCCATAAAAAATCATTCCATGTCCTTTATGGTTCATCACTTTTGCGTATCGGACTCCCACTTTATTTCCACATTCCTGTGGTACTAGATAGTTGGCAATATTATCCTTGATCTGGTTTTTATAAATACCAAGTCTTGCACCTTTTTGTTTGTCTGCATAGGTCTCTTCTGGCCCCATTCCGAACCATTCAAGATATTTATAATCTGCATCAAGCTTCATAATCACACCAAACTCAGGCATATCTCCTAATTCCGGAACCGGATTATATTCGAGCCTTACTTTTATGCTACCATCCATTTTCACTGTATATCTTAGTATGCAGGAGGATTCCGGTATCGTTGGTAAGTAATATTGATAGGAAACAATAACACAATCCTCATTCACAATTACTTCTGGTTCCGATTTCCAGGCATCTGATCCATTTTTATGTGTTAAGTACAAGCTTGCCAGTTTCCATTGCCCATATCTGCCAGGCATATCGTTTCCGTAATCATTATCCGTAGGAGCCCTCCAGAAGTTTGGCTTTGGAATCGCCTGAATCATTTCCGTTCCAGCATAACGATAGGATACAAGTCCACCGTGTAAAAAAGAAAATAATGCTTCAAAATTTTCTCCCTTTACTCCTAGATTTAACTTGCCACGAGTCACTCTGATACCACCGGTCACATTTCCCTGCTGGTAATCTTCTGGAAGGATATAATACTCTTCTTCTGGCGAAATAACCTTATAGATAGATTCTCCAAATGCAACTTCATGTCCTCGTGCTGCCCACCTGGTTGCTTCCCTCAGAAGGAAAGATACAACAACACTATATTCTCCTTCTTTTGTGAATCGTTCGAATGGAAGCTCAAATTTTTGGGATGAAAGAGGTGCAACGTCTGTTTCAACCAATCTCTCTCGAATCACTTTCCCATTTCGGCTTAGTGTTACTTTGCATTCATATACGCTTGTTCTTGTAAAAAGATTTTTGTTGATGACTTCAAATTGATTGTCCTCGAATAAGACTGAAATGTTCTGATAATTATATTTTACTTCCTGCATCTTTGGAGATGGATTACGATCGGATGCGTATACAATTCCATTTCCACAGAAGTTGTAGTCACAAGGTCGATCCCCAAAATCTCCACCGTATGCCTGGAATTCCTCTCCATATCGGTCTTTTTTTAGAATTGACTGATCAATATAGTCCCAGATAAAGCCTCCTTGATAGAGGGGTTCCGTGTCCGTAAGATCTGTGTATTTATGCATTGCACCACAGGAATTTCCCATTGCGTGAAGGTATTCACAACAGATAAATGGTTTCATTCTGTCTTTTTTCAAGAACTCTTTTATCCCTTCGGCAGAAGTGTACATCTGACTCTCAACATCACTAGATCCATTGAAGCGCCTGTCATGATGGACCCCTTCGTAATGAACCGGTCTGGTAGGGTCGAGTCTCCTAAATTGTTCTGACATTTCATAAATATTGCTTCCACCAAATGATTCATTGCCACAGGACCAAATCAATATTGAGGCATGATTCTTGTCTCGCTGGTACATTGACATCGCTCTGTCTAAAATCATCGCTTTCCACTCTGGCTTATTCCCAGGTACCACGTCCTCAATTCCAATGATTCCACGCGCTACAGCATCCCACATCCCATGTGATTCCAAATTTGTCTCATCAATCATATAGAGGCCATACTCATCACACAATTTGTAGATTGCAGAATCATTTGGATAGTGACATGTTCTAATTGCATTTATATTATTTTGTTTCATCGTGATTATATCTTGAATTAGTTCTTCTCTCTTAACACATCTGCCACCACTAGAACTGAATTCATGTCTGTTGGCTCCTTTAAATACAATCCTTTTTCCGTTCAGATACATAATACTATCTTTGATCTCAAACTTGCGAAATCCAATCTGATACGGAATTACTTCCTGCAATTTTCCTTCCTGATTGTATACAGATACCTTAAGCTGATATAACTCAGGTGCTTCTGCACTCCATACTCTTGGATGTTCGATTGGATAGGAAATCCTGGTAAGCGTTGATAGTTGTATTTCTGATTTTAGTATTTCTACCGATTTATCATAGAGCGAAATCATCGCCCTACCAGTTCCAGATGCATGGAATTCCATTTCTAAATTGCCACTTGAGAAATCATCATGTAACGTAGGAAGTAGCTTCATATCATGGACATGAACCTGTGGCGTGTAGTATAAAAAAACATCTCTAAAAATACCAGAAAATCTGAAAAAATCCTGATCCTCGCACCAGCTTCCGGAAGTCCATTTAAATACCTGCACTGCAAGTTTATTCTGTCCGCTCGTCAAATAAGGCGATATATCAAATTCTGCCGGAGTAAAACTATCCTCACTGTATCCGACATAATTGCCATTTAACCAAACTGCCATACCACTTTCAACGCCTTGAAATGACAAAAAAGTTCTCTGTAACTCAAACTGTTCTGGCAGTTTAAAATACTTGATATAATGTGCAACTGGATTAAACTCTACCGGGATCTCGCCTGGTTCAATCTGTTCCCTTCCATCCCACGGATATTGCACGTTGGCATACTGTGGTATATCATACCCTTCCATCTGAATATGTGCAGGAACCGGAATGTCATCCCAGTCCAATGCCTGATACGCCTTTGTTTCAAAGCCTTTTATGGCCAGATTCAAATTCTTGGAATATGCAAACTTCCACAATCCATTTAGAGAATATCGAAAGCTACTCTTTCCCTCTTCAATTTCATCAAAATCCCTATAAAACTCATGGTCAGAATGATGAGGGATTCTATTTTCCTGAAAAAACTCAGGATCTTTTATCTTTTCATAATTAAATTCTTTCATTCTCTTCATCCACTTTCTAATTTATTTCACTGCACCTGTGATTCCTTCTGCAAAACTCTTTTGGAGGATAAAGAAGATAATAATGGTTGGAATGGTACACAAGAGTACACCAAGCATTAAAACCCCGTAATCTGTAACATATCCTTCCGTAAGGTTCGCCACCAGCATAGGCATGGTTATGCTCTCCTGATCAGTCATGATTACTTTTGGCCACAGGTAATTATTCCAGGCATTCATAAAGGTAATTGTCATAGCAGCAGCATAAGTGGATCTCATTGTCGGAAAAAACATTTTGAAAAAAATCTGAAATTCATTTAGCCCATCAATTCTTGCCGCTTCAATGATATCGTGTGGAAATGACCTTGCACTTTGCCTAAATAACATAATTAAAAATGGCGTTGAAATCGTAGGAAGAATAAAACCTGCTGTTGTATTCAGTAGCCCTGCTTTCGAGAACATCTGAAATAACGGAATCATTGTTGCCGCAAAGGGAACCATCATTGCCAACAGTATAATTCCCATGACAATATCTTTTCCTTTATCATGGAATATCTCAAATCCATATCCCGCGAGAGAACAGACACAAAGTGACACAGCTGTCAAAATAATTGCATACTTAAAAGAATTAGCCATTGCCCCTGAGATATTTTGCGATTGTGTCAGCATGATAAAATTATCAACCAATGCAGCTCCCGGAAGCATTGCTCCCCTTGTCACATCAAGACTTGTGTTGGTTGCTGAAACAGCCATCCACAAAAGTGGAAAAACTGATATAACTGACACGATTGTCAGAAAAATATATTGAAATGATCTTTTTATTTTAATCACGTCGATCACCCACTTTCATCTGAATCAGCGCAAGAACCGCAACCAAAATCAGAATCAGATAAGACATTGCAGCTGCGTATCCAAAATTAGGGACATATTTAAAGGACAAATTATAGATATAATGTGACATGGTTATCGTTGCATTCGCCGGTCCTCCATTGGTAAGGTTTACCGATTCATCAAATAATTGCAAGGTTCCATTTGTTGACATAATTGCTGTCAGTAAAATAGTCGGCTTTAACAGTGGTACCGTAATCTTAAAAAAAGTTTTTATTGCGGATGCTCCATCAATCATAGCAGCTTCATAAATCGAATACTCTATGTTCTGCAATCCAGCAAGATAAAAAACCATGTTATAGCCTGTCCATCTCCAGATTAGGGCAAGAATAATTACCAATCTCGCACTATTCGGATGAGCCAGAAAATTATATCCAATCTCCAACACTCCAAGCTTAATCAGAATTGTATTTACAAAACCATCTACAGCAAACATCGATCGAAAAATAATGGCATAGGACACAAGGGATGTCGCACAGGGTAAAAAAATCGCGGTACGGAACAATCCTTTCAATCGAAGATGTTTATTGTTTAGCATGGATGCCAGCACTAGAGCCAGAAGCAGCATGATTGGGACTTGAATGATTAAATATATAAAATTATTTTTAAGTGCCTGGATAAACACAGTATCTAGTGCGAGCCTCTGGTAGTTAAAAACTCCTGCCCACTTTAAATTATTTCCCACCCCTGTTTTAAACGATAAAAGCAGGGCCCGAAACATAGGGATAAAGCTCATAACAGCAATTAATATCGCTGCAGGCGTTAAAAATGCCCAGCCCGCTATATTTTGTTTTTTGCTCAGCGTTATTTTCCCGTTCTTTTTTGTTTTTTCGCGGCTCACAGTCATGCCTCCTTACTATTATTATGGGGAACTTCCCGTTTCCGGGAGGTTCCCCAACTTGATCTACTTAAGAAATCCGATTACTGTCCCATCTGGAATTTCACTGTATCCTGTGCACCTTGCAATTCAGTTGCGATATCTGCTCCATTTACAACATTTGTAAGTGCTGTCGCAACTGCGTCACGTGCTTCATAGTAATATACGCCTGTATTATTGCTTGGAACTTTTCCAGCAAATGCTGTAATCTGTGCGTAAATTGGCTGATCATTGAAGAATGCCTGTGGTTCTCCATAAACACCACTATCTGCAGCTGGTAGGTAAGTTGCCAAAGCACCTGCACTTGGTAATATTGTCTCGTAGAATTCTACACTTCCTGCAAATGTACTTCCAAGGAAGTCTGTTGCAAGTTCAACATTCTTAGAGTTAGAAGTAACAACCCAGCTAGATCCACCATTATTGGAATAATTTGTTGCTCCATCTACATTTTCAAGTTTTGGCATATTAGTAATTGCCCATTTTCCAGACTGGTCTGCTGCTGTCTGAATAGAAGCAAGAATCCAACATCCATTGATCGTTCCAGCAACTGTGCTGTTTGTTAAAGTTCCGATGTATTGATCCCAGTCATTGACTTCTACCAAAACACCTGACTTGATTAATTCTGTGTAAACGTTCAGAACTTCTACCAACACTTTATTATCAACAATTGTTGGATTACCTTCTGCATCAAAAAGGCTTGCTCCTGCTGATTGTAACATCATCATGATAAGATCTGTTTCTCCTGCCTGCATAGAGAGCATTGGTTTTCCTGTTTTTGCTAAAACATCTTTTCCAAGTTCAATATATTTGGACCAAGTAATATCTGTGAAATCTTCAACAGAATAACCAGCTTCTTCAAGTACATCCGTTCTTACGCAGCTGATAACTGCACCATTGTCAAATGGAACTCCATAGTTCTTTCCACCAACTGTGGAATATGCAAGTTTTGCTGCACCAAACTGGTCAAACGCAACACCCGATCCTGATATATCTGTGAAGGCATCTGGGTAACTAATCACATTTTTCTGAAATGCATTGTCCTGAAGCAACATAATATCTGGAAGTGAGCTTAAGTCTCCTGACGTTGCTGCTGTTGTCAATTTTGTCTGAATATCAGCCCATGGAGTTTCTACAACATTTAGCACAAAGTCTGGGTGGTC
>CANRNK010000033.1 GCA_947631985.1 uncultured Lachnospiraceae bacterium
GAAGAAGTCACTACCTTAAATAATTTAAAGCAGGAGATTTTAATTAAACAACGCTCAGATGCAAGCATTACGGGAATTCATATTATTAGTAATTATGGAAGTTCCTATTCTACATTTGATTCCTTGGAGAATGGTAAGTTCAAAGAATTACTTGAGACAAAAGAAGGAAGCCGGATTTCGGAAGCAGGGGGACAAGCGGTATGGATTGGAAGTCATCCTTCAATTGATGCAATTACTAAAATGACAATAGAAGATTATGGGATTAGTGTAAACAGAACAATGAAGGGCAGTTCAATGAGTGATGCTGCGCTTATTACAATTGATCTGGATCAATCATTCTTATCGGCACCAATTGAAAGTATGAATCTTCCGGATGGAAGCTTTTGTGCTTTGATTACCGCGGATGGCCGGGAAATCACTTCTGAGCTGATGCAAAATGGGATTACCCTAACGGACCAGGAGTTTTATCAGAACTCACTCAAAGCAGAGGATGTGACAGGATTTTATTATGCTTCAATGAATGGCTCGGAATATCTCTATCTCTATTCCAGAATTGGAACAACAGGGAATACAGTTGGATGTGTGATTCCAAAAAGTGGAATTATGGAACAGGTCAATGATATCAGAACTTTTACAATTGTAATTGTATTACTGGCATCCTGTATTGCAATTTTACTGAGCTTACTCATGGCAATAGGAATTAATAAGGTGATGAACGAAATGAATCGCATTACCCAAAAAGCGGCAGAGGGCGATTTTACACAAATTCTTTCTCTGAAAAGAAAAGACGAATTTGGGGTTTTGAATAGACATTTATCAGGAATGTTTCAGGGAATAAAAGAGCTGATCAGTAAAGTGAGTCAGGTAACAGAATCTGTTTCCGAAGCTTCTAAAGATGTTTCACAAGGTTCTCTCTCTCTTGTCAATGATGCAAAACAAATTTCAGAGACTGTAGAAAATATTGAAATGGGAATTAACGAACAGGCTGGAAGTGCAGAAAATTGCATGAAAAAAATGGATGAACTTTCAAGATTAATCAATAATGTGGTGACGAGTACAGAGAAGGTTCTTGATCTGGCTGAAAACACAAAAGGAATTCTGGTTCAAAATAGTGATGTTATGAATGGACTGACTAGAAATGTAAAAAAATCTACTGGGATTTCAAGAACAGCAATTGCTGAAATGACAAGCTTGGCAGAGCAGTCTAGAGAAATTAATTCAATTACGGAAACAATGAACGAAATAGCAGACCAGACCAATCTCCTGGCTCTGAATGCTTCCATTGAGGCTGCCAGAGCAGGAGAAGCGGGAAGAGGCTTCGCAGTTGTCGCAGAAGAGATTAGAAAGCTTGCAGTGGGTTCCATGACTGCATCGAGACAGATTACTGATATAATCAATAATATTCAGCACAAAATGGAAGAAACAGCAGGAATTGTGAAGCAGTCTGGAGATATGATTGCGGAGCAGGAAGATTCTCTTTACCAGACAATTCAATCCTTTGAGGATGTGAATTCACAAATGGATTCTTTAAAAGAAAATATTCAGAGCATTGTGAGAGAAGCGGAAGGAATGAACGAAGCAAAAGACGCAACGATGGTGGCGATAGAAAGTATTTCAGCGGTATTGGAAGAAACAGCAGCTTCTTCAACAGAAGTACTTGGTGCGGTAGGAAAACAGGGAAATACAATCGAAGCGCTTAGTCTGGAGGCAAATCGTTTAGAAGAGCGTGCATCTCAGTTAAAAGACGCCATTAAAATCTTCAAAATAATTGAAGAAGAAATTTAGTTCAATCAGATAAGCAAAATCTCCAACAGAATTTAATTATCATGAAAAACCCCCGGCAGTGTATATGCTGCTGGGGGTTTTGATTAATCTATTAATTTCCCAGCATGGTACTGTGCAAGAAAATTCTGTATTTTCTCAGTAGGAGTCAAAACGTTTCCGACAGAAACATCATGATTCATAAAATCGATAATAGAAGCTAAAAACTTACTCATGTCTGCTTTAATATAATACGGTTTTTCTTCAAGCTGTGGCGGAAGATAGGTGAGATTGGTTGTAATGACACGGTCAAAATAACCCTTCTCATATGCTGCATCAAATGCGCCAAGACCATTTGTAAACAAACCAAAGGTACAGCAAATAAAAACACGTTTTGCTTTCATTTCTTTTAATTGTCTTGCGGTATCAATCATACTTTCACCAGAGGAAATCATATCATCAATAATAATAACATCTTTTCCTTCGATATTATCCCCTAAAAATTCATGTGCTACAATTGGATTTTTTCCATCAATCATGGTAGAATAATCTCTTCGCTTATAAAACATTCCAGTATCAACGCCAAGAACGCTGGAAAAATAAACTGCACGGTCAAGAGCTCCTTCATCAGGACTGATTACGATTGTGTGGTCTTTATCAACAATTAAATCCTTTTCATAACGAAGCAGTGCGCGTATAAACTGGTAGGGCGGTATGAAATTATCAAAACCATTCAGAGGGGTTGCATTTTGAACTCTTGGATCATGTGCATCAAAGGTGATGAAGTTTACAACACCCATGGAGGCCAATTCTTTTAATGCATTTGCGCTGTCAAGAGATTCTCGTCCACTCCGTTTATGCTGTCTGCCTTCATACATAAATGGCATAATGACATTGATTCTGCGGGCTTTTCCAGCAACTGCTGCAATGACACGTTTTAGGTCCTGATAATGATCGTCAGGAGATTTGTGATTGATAAAACCATTGACAGAATAGCTGATACTATGATTGCAGACATCAACCAGAATGAAGATATCTTTTCCACGGACGGTGTCACGCAGAATGCTCTTTCCTTCGCCGGTCCCAAAACGTGGACAATCTGCCTTTATAAGATAATCATCAGAAAAATACCCCTGAAACGCAGGGTCGTTTTTTGAGGGATGGTTGATATCCTTACGAAAGGCTACCAAGTACTCATTGACGCGATCGCCCAGTTCATGTGCACTATCCAGTGCAATCACTTTTAAGGGGGCAAAAGGCATAGCATTTTGAAGCTCACAAATATTTGGCATGATTTCCTCCCAAAAATTACATCTATTGGTTTATTGAAACAAACTACCTAATATTTTATAACATTCTGCTAGTGACACGTCAAGGAAATTCGAGTAATATAGTAATAGTACGTATGCATGAAAGAAAAGTGGTCTTCATGCAAGTTTTTGCCTGTCAAAATGAGACAGGCTAAGAGAGGTTAGGTTTTTCATGAAACAAAATGGTCATTTGATTCAATCTATTCTACCAGGGAGCATTGCTGAAGAATTACAATTAGAGAAGGGTGATGTGTTGGTGAAAATCAATGGAGAAGAATTAGAGGATATCTTTGATTACCAGTTTCTCACCCAGACAGAAGAACTTGAAATTCTGATTAGGAAGGAAAATGGAGAGGAATGGATTCTTGAAATAGAAAAAGAAGAAGACGAAGATCTTGGAATACAATTTGAAAATGGTCTCATGGATGATTATAAATCATGTCATAATAAATGTATTTTTTGCTTTATTGACCAGATGCCAAAAGGAATGAGGGAAACCCTATATTTTAAAGATGATGATTCCAGGCTTTCTTTTTTACAGGGCAACTATGTGACATTAACCAATATGTCTGAAAGTGATATTGGACGTATTATTAAATACAGGCTTTCACCAATTAATATTTCCTTTCATACGACCAATCCTGAGCTTCGTTGCCAGATGCTAAATAATCGGTTTGCAGGGGAAGCGCTGAACAAGGTTACACGTTTTTATGAGGCTGGAATTCACATGAATGGTCAGATTGTTTTGTGCAAAGGGGTCAATGATGGTTTGGAGCTTGAACGGAGTATTCGAGATCTGACAGCATACCTTCCTTATTTAGAAAGCGTTTCCATTGTCCCGGTTGGAATCAGTAAATATCGGGATGGACTTTATAAAATGGAGCCTTTTGAAAAAGAGGACGCATTACAGGTGCTAGAAATGGTACATAAATGGCAGGAAAGGCTGTTTGAAGAACAGGGAATTCACTTTATTCATGCAAGCGATGAGTGGTATTTGCTTGCCGGCAGAGAGTTGCCGGATGCGACTCGCTATGATGGATATCTTCAGCTTGAAAATGGTGTTGGAATGTTAAGGCTTCTACGGGATGAATTTGAAGAAGAGCTTTCCTTCAGAAAGGAATCCATCCGAAAAAATGGGAAAGTGGATGGAAAAAAAATAGAGATCTCAATGGCAACTGGCCGCCTCGCATATGAAACAATCAAACAGATGGCAGATCAATTAATGTGCCTGGTTCCGGATATCATGATACAGGTTTATCCAATCAGGAATAATTTTTTTGGGGAAAATATTACGGTGTCAGGATTACTGACTGGAGGAGATCTTGCAGCACAGCTGAAAGGAAAAAAACTTGGAAGCAGGCTCTTGTTACCCGCAAATGTACTAAGAAGTGGGGAGGATATTTTTCTGGATGACATGACACTGGAAGGCCTTGAAAAGGCTTTACAAGTCAAAATAGATATTGTAAAATCAAGCGGACAAGAATTTATTGCCGCAGTTCTAGATTAGAAAACTGAGACTACTAATTGTAATTAAGAATGGAGTATAAAATGGAAAATAGAAAATCAAGGCCGATTGTTGCAGTTGTTGGTCGACCCAACGTTGGGAAGTCGACGCTGTTTAATGCGTTAGCTGGAGATATGCTCTCGATTGTAAAAGATACGCCGGGTATTACGAGGGATCGAATTTATGCTGACGTGAATTGGCTTAATATTGCATTTACACTAATTGATACAGGGGGAATTGAGCCGGATAGTAAAGATATTATTTTATCACAGATGAGAGAACAGGCTGAAATTGCAATTCAAACTGCTGATGTCATATTATTCATGGTGGATGTGAAGCAGGGATTAACAGATTCGGATTCAAAAGTTGCAAACCTTCTTCGTAAATCTCACAAACCAATTTTGCTTGTTGTAAACAAAGTGGATGACTTTAATAAATTCATGCCAGATGTATACGAGTTTTACAATCTTGGAATAGGAGAGCCTTATCCTGTATCTTCTGTAAATCGTCTTGGGATTGGGGAATTATTAGATGAGGTTGTCTCAAGATTCGATAAAACAGCAGGGGAAGAAGAGGAAGATGAAAGACCAAAAGTTGCAATTGTTGGGAAACCTAATGTTGGGAAATCTTCTATTATTAATAAGTTGCTCGGAGAAAACAGACTCATTGTTTCAGATATTGCAGGAACGACAAGAGATGCAATCGATACAGAAGTGATCTTTGATGGGAAAGAATATGTATTCATTGATACAGCCGGACTTCGAAGAAAGAGTAAGGTCAAAGAAGAACTGGAACGATTTATGATTATTCGTACTGTAAGCGCTGTAGAACGTGCAGATGTTGTCATTCTTGTGATCGATGCAGAAGAGGGTATCACAGAACAGGATGCAAAGATCGCAGGGATTGCACATGACCGTGGCAAAGGAATCATCGTTGCAGTCAACAAATGGGATGCGATTGAGAAGGATGATAAAACAATCTACCGGTTTGCTGAAAAAGTGAAAAACACGCTGTCCTTTATGCAATATGCAGAAATCATCTTTGTTTCAGCAAAAACAGGACAACGTTTACCGAAAGTATTTGAAATGATTGACATGGTAATCCAGAATCAGAACATGAGAATTTCAACGGGAGTTCTGAATGAAATCATGACAGAGGCTGTCGCAATGCAACAACCTCCATCAGATAAAGGAAAACGATTAAAGTTGTATTATATTACACAGGTATCGGTTAAGCCACCAACTTTTGTTATTTTTGTAAATGATAAGGAATTGATGCACTTTTCCTATACAAGATATATTGAAAATCAGATTAGAGATACCTTTGGGTTTAAAGGAACCGCATTAAAATTCATTATAAGAGAGCGGAAGGAGTCATAAGGCATGGAGAGAGTTTACTGCCTCTTAATCGGGTATGGATTTGGTCTTTTTCAGACAGCTTATTTGTATGGTAAAATGAAGGGGATTGATATCAGGGAATACGGAAGCGGTAATGCAGGAACGACGAATTCACTGAGAGTTCTAGGAAAAAAAGCAGGATTTATCGTCCTGCTAGGTGATATTTTTAAGACGATTCTTGCGGTGATAACAAGCAGACTTTTATTTGGGAAATCAAATCCAGAGATGATGTATCTGCTAGCTTTTTATGCGGCAACAGGTGCGATTCTAGGGCATAATTTTCCGTTCTATTTAAAGTTTAAAGGCGGGAAAGGAATCGCAGCAACGGCAGGACTGATCCTTTCGTTTCACTGGATTTTTGCAATTGTTGCAGTCCCCCTTTTCTTTGGTACGTTTTTTCTAACACATTTCGTATCACTTGGATCCTTGCTTGTTTATGCGGCATTTTTTATTGAGATTGTGATTGTTGGACAGTTGGGCTTTTTTCAAATGTCTCAGCCTCATTTGAATGAATTATATGTTCTTGCATTCTTTCTTACTGCAATGGCGTATTATAAACATTCGGGCAATATTGTCAGATTGATTCATAAAGAAGAACGAAAAACGTATCTGACGAAAAAGAGTGAGCAATAACAAGTTCCAAAGAGCTAGAAAAAAGAGGAATCAGATGTATTTAATAGAAAGACAAGAGAGAAGGAATCACTATGGCAAAAATTGGAATTATTGGTGCTGGCAGTTGGGGAATTGCACTGGCTCTTCTTTTAAATAAGAATGGACATCAGGTAACTGTCTGGTCTATCGTAGCGGCTGAAATAGAAATGCTAAATACAGAAAGAGAACATAAAGATAAATTGCCTGGTGTTAAATTGCCAGATGACATTTGTTTCACGACAAAACTTGAAGAAGCTACAAGTGAAAGCGATTTATTGGTGCTGGCGGTTCCATCACCTTATATCAGATCTACCAGTACGATGCTAAAACCATTTATAAAACAAAATCAGATAATTGTAAATGTTGCAAAAGGAATAGAAGAAGTTACTTTCATGACATTGTCTCAAATTGTGGAAGAGGAAATTCCGCAAGCGGATGTTGCAGTACTTTCCGGTCCATCCCATGCAGAAGAAGTTGGTAGAGGGATTCCAACAACGATTGTAGTTGGAGCAAAAACAAAAAAAACAGCTGAATTTATCCAGAATACTTTTATGAGTGAAGTATTCAGAGTCTATATCAGCCCTGATGTTTTAGGAATTGAACTTGGCGCCGCATTGAAAAATGTCGTTGCTCTTGCTGCGGGAATTGCGGATGGGTTGGGATATGGAGACAATACAAAAGCTGCCTTGATTACGCGTGGTATTGCTGAAATTGCAAGACTGGGTACTGCTATGGGTGGAAAATATGAGACATTCGCAGGCCTTTCAGGAATCGGTGATTTGATTGTGACTTGCGCAAGCAAGCACTCGAGAAATAGAAAAGCTGGAATGCTGATTGGACAGGGCATGACAATGGATCAGGCGATGGAAGAAGTTAAAATGGTAGTGGAAGGTGTCTATTCAACCAAAGCCGCAATTGGTCTTGCGGAAAAATATGGAATAGATCTGCCGATTATTGAACAAGTGAATGAGGTACTCTTTCATGGAAAACCTGCCGACGTAGCGGTGAAAGATCTTATGATCAGAGACAAAAAATTAGAACATCTTGATGTACCATGGAATGAATAAAGAACTGACTTCATAAACGGAATTCCGCTGGGATTCCGTTTTCTGTATTGCTGTATTATTTTTGGATTTGAAGAAAGGTATGGTTAGGTGGATGAAAAATAGAAACATAGAAATAAAGAGAAATATAAAACGATTTTTACTTATTGTTATGGCATCTATTGTTATGGCAGCAAACATTAAAATTCTTGTAAGATCTGGCGGCTTGTTTCCTGGTGGTTTTACGGGAATCACTGTTTTATTACAACAAATTTTTAAAAAATACTTTGATTTTGGCTTGTCATTTTCTGTTGTCAACATATCCTTAAATGCAATTCCAATTATGATAAGCTACAAAACAATTGGAAAAAAATTCACTCTTTATTCCTGCCTAATGATTGTTTTGACCGCACTTTTTACAGATTTACTTCCTTCTTTTACAATCACACATGATATTTTATTGATAAGTGTTTTTGGTGGGATTATTTCCGGATGCGCAATCAGCCTGTGTCTGTTTGCTGAGGCAACAAGTGGTGGGGTAGATTTTATTGCAATTTTTCTTTCCGAAAAGTATGGAATTAATTCCTGGAATTATATCTTATTGGGAAATGCCGGGATTTTAATGATTGCAGGGGCTCTTTTTGGTTGGGATAAGGCGTTGTATTCTATCATTTTCCAGTTTACATCCACACAGATTATACATGGCTGGTACAAAAGATATCATAAAAATACCCTGTTAGTGATTACGGATTCCCCAGAAGAAATAATAAGAACCATATATCAGCACACAGGGCATGGAGCTACAATCATCAATAGTATAGGAGCACATAATAAACAGGAGAGAACACTGGTTTATTCTGTTGTGTCAAGCGATGAAGTTAAAAAAGTTGTCTCTTATATGAAAGAAGTTGATGAAGATGTTTTTATCAATATCATAAAAACAGAGCAGCTAAATGGTAACTTTTATCTAAAACCAAATGATTGAACGAGCAAATAGATACCGTGCTAGAAGTATTAGCCAGGGAATCTTTTAGGATACTGGCAGCGAATCTGTCAGGAGGCTCCATTTGTCGTATAGAAGATCAAGTTCTTCTAAAACTTCAGCTTTTTGCTGTGAGAGTTTTAAAAGGATTTGAACATCGACAGCATTTTCAGGTTTACTCATTTCTTCATCGATTTGGAGGGAACGCGCTTCGAGTTCTGTTATGGTTTCCTCTGTTTTCTTCAAGTCGCTTTCCAACTTGCGTTGCCCTGCAATTTGCTCTTTTTGCTGTTTCCAGTCAAGTTTTGCAGAAGATTCTTCGACTTCTTTACTGCCTTGATCAAAAGTCCCCCCTTTTATCACTTTTTTTTCCAGATAATAATCATAATTACCGATATAATTCGTGAGTTGTCCGCCTTCAAGATCCAGAATTCTAGTCGCGGTCTTATTAATAAAATATCTGTCATGGGATACATACAGGATTGTTCCGGAATAACTGTTCAATACATTTTCGAGAATTTCTTTGGAGATCATATCAAGATGATTGGTTGGTTCGTCTAGTATTAAGAAATTAGCTTCTGAAAGCATAAGCTTTGCAAGAGAAACGCGTCCACGTTCACCACCACTTAGATCCATAATTCTTTTATATACCTCATCACCAGTAAATAGAAATGCAGCAAGCGTATTACGGATTTCAGTATTTGTAAGTGTTGGGTAATCATCTGCAATTTCTTCAAAAAGGGTCTTCTCTTTATGAAGAACATTATGCTCCTGGTCGTAATACCCAATATGGACATTGGTTCCAAGCTTGATTGCACCGTGGTCACAAGGATAGAGCTGGTTGATTAATTTAAGGATTGTTGTTTTTCCAGTTCCATTATTTCCGATAAGCGCAACATGTTCTCCACGATAAATTGTAACATTCAAATCTTTGAATAAAGTAAGTGCGCCAAATGATTTGCTGACAGAATCAAGGCATAGAACATCAGTTCCACTGAGTAGATGTGGCTCAATCTGCATTTTGATCTGTGCAGTGTGCTCCAAAGGCTTGTCTAGCACCTCGATTTTATCCAACATTTTTTCTCTGCTCTCAGCTCTGCGAATCGACTTTTCACGATTAAAGGATTTGAGTTTTTTAATGACCTCTTCCTGGTGCTTGATTTCATTTTGTTGGTTCATATAAGCGTTCCATTGTGCGGTACGGATAATGGCTTTTTTTTCAGAGTAAGCAGAGTAATTACCAGTGAAAGTAGTTGTTTTCGAGAAATCCAGCTCAATTATTTTATTTGTAATTCGGTCAAGAAAATATCTATCATGAGAGACAATCAGGACAGAACCTTTATAATTCAACAGATAAGTTTCAAGCCAGGAAATGGATTCTAGATCCAAATGGTTGGTTGGTTCATCAAGCATAATGATATCAGGTTTATTTAATAGGATTTTACCAAGTGCGACGCGTGTTTTCTGTCCGCCAGATAATTTGGAAACTGATTTTTCAAAGTCTGACTCCTCAAAACCAAGGCCCTTTAAGATACCAGTAATTTCACTTTTGTAACCATACCCATTGTTTCGCTCGAACTCATGGGTGAGTCTGCTGTAGCTGTCCATAAGGGATTGCAATTCATCCCCTTTTTGAGATTTCATTTTCAGTTCTAAGATACGAATTTGCTGTTCCAAATCAAGCAGATTTTGCTTTACCAGAAGTAATTCATCAAAAATAGTGTGATCAGACTCCATATTCTGTTGTTGGGGCAGGTAGCCAAGTTGTTTGTCTTTTGAAATTATACAATTACCTCGGTCAGCAGACAATTCTCCAGCAATGATTTTTAATAAGGTTGATTTTCCGGCGCCATTAATTCCAACAATTGCTGCTTTATCATATTCTTCTATATGAAAGGAACAGTTATCCAGAATCGTCTGTTCACCAAAGGATTTATATAAATTGTGACAGGATAATACCATAAGCACTCCAATCCGACTGTATGTCTTTTATTATCTGGATATTATAAATGATTTTTAGAAATAATGCTATATCATTGACATTATTTTAACGGCTTTATATAATAAGAAGGAATGGAACAGGGGGAAACGAAAGTGGACGAGAAAGATATATCACAAGCGGTAATTGGAAGACTTCCCAGATATTTCAGATATTTAGGTGAATTAAAATATGAAGGTGTTGAGCGCATTTCTTCACAAGAGCTAAGTGAAGTGATGAAAGTAACCGCGTCTCAGATCCGTCAGGACTTTAATAATTTTGGCGGCTTTGGACAGCAGGGATATGGCTATAATGTAGAATACTTGTATCAGGAAATTGGCAAAATTCTGGGACTTGATAAAAAGCATAATCTGATTATTATTGGAGCAGGTAATCTTGGTCAGGCATTGGCAAATTATATGAATTTTGAAAGACGTGGTTTTATCATGAAAGGTTTGTTTGATAGCAATCCAGAACTTCATGGAAAACAGGTCAGGGATATTATCGTACAGCCGATGGATCATATTATGGAATTTGTAAAAGAGAATGAAATTGATATCGCAGTTTTGACAATTCCAAAAACAAGTGCAGTAGAAGTTGCAGAACATCTGGTTCAAAATGGAATCAGAGCAATCTGGAATTTTGCACATGTTGATTTGAATGTTCCAGAGGGAATCCAGGTTGAAAATGTTCATTTGTCAGATTCACTCATGAAGCTGTCTTATAATATCAATCGATATGATACAGAGCATAAAAAATAACCCGGGCAGGCAGGGAGAAGGTGGTCATGGATGTCACAAGATAGTGAGTTTCAAAACGCGCTGAAGAATAAGAATATTCCAGTTCTGACACTTGATCATAAATGGCATCAATTATTCACGCAGGAGAATTGCGATCCGAGAATCAAAGAATTGTCGGACGAGCTGAATCAGGTACTGAAACGCCAGGGTAAAATCACAACAGAAACAAAAGAAATTAAAAAAATTAAATCGAATCTCATGAAGGAAATCGTTGAGATTATGGATTCCTTAAACAATGCAGAACCCAGTAAGGAAATTAATAAAAAGTTAGAAGAAAAGAAACGACTAATTAATGAATGTAATGAAAAGGTTGATGGGTATGCAGATGAAGCACTTGATATTCCCAAAATGATATCGGATCTGAACCAAAAATTAATGTTGGTTACAATGGAGTGTTGTTATTCACAAATCCAGAATAATACAAAAGAAATTAATGAAATTTCAGAGTGGATTACGACAATCAGAAAAGAACTAAAAAAGAAAGTAATCAGAAAGCAAGAAGGAGAAATGCGTAATCAGGCACTTTATTCTTATATGCATACTATCTTTGGAGCTGATGTCATTGAAATATTTGACTTAAAGTATAATCCTTCAGAAAACCCAATAAAAAAGTAAAACAACACAAAAACGTGCGTCAATTTTTTGACGCATTTTGTTTTGGAGGTGATTTTATGAGATATCTTGTTACAGCAGAAGAGATGATGCGATATGACAAAAATACCACTCAATTCTATGGAATTCCATCGCTTGTATTAATGGAACGGGCAGCTTTAAAAGTGTTTTCTCTTGTGCAAACAGTTCTGCCTGAACCAGGCCCTGTTTTAATCGCAGTAGGGTGTGGAAATAATGGTGGAGATGGGATGGCATTAGGACGGATTCTTAGCCAGGCCGGATATGAAGTTACTTTTTTTTGTCCCAATATTCAGGGACAATTTAGTGAGGCTGCCAAGGTACAATATGAAACATGCAAACAATATGGAATGGTATTTTGGGATGAGATTCCTTCGAAAGCATATAGAATTGTCATAGATAGTCTGTTTGGCATTGGGTTGAACCGGAATATTACGGGTGATTTCAAAGAAACAATTGCATCTTTAAATGCATTAGAGGGCGTTAAAATTGCAGTGGACATTCCATCAGGGATTCATTCTGATACAGGTGAAATACTAGGCATTGCATTTCAGGCAGATATGACCGTGACATTTGGATTTCAAAAAAGAGGAACTGTGCTCTACCCGGGTTGTCTCTTTGCGGGCCGGGTTGTTTTAGCAGAAATTGGAATTGAAAAAGACAGCTTTTTAGGGAAGCCACCAATTTCTTTCACCTACGATGATCTGGATTTGGAAAAAATGCCAGCAAGAAAGAAAGATGGGAACAAAGGAACTTTTGGAAAGGTTGCCATGTTTGCGGGAAGTGTTGGAATGGCAGGAGCAGCAGTTCTTGCTGGAAAAAGTTGTTATAGATGCGGTGCAGGTCTTTTGAAAATAATCACACCAGAAAAAAACAGAGAGATTCTGCAGATTTCTTTGCCAGAAGGTGTTTTAATACAATTAAAGTCTGACAAACCTTATTTTGAACAATTTCAACAAATAGAAGAAACGATGCAATGGGCAACCTGCATCCTTGCAGGTCCTGGAATTGGACTAGAACAGTATGCACTCAATATTCTAGAGTTGATTTTACAAAAAAGCAGCTGCCCACTGATTTTTGATGCAGATGCAATTAATTTGATTGCAAAATCAGAAAAGTTAAAAAATTTACTAAAGGAAAAAGCAAAAGGAGGGCAATCTATTGTTCTCACACCACATCTTGCTGAATTTTCCAGATTAATCAATCAAGTAAGAGAAGTTTTGAAATCAAACCAGTTAGAGGAAGCAATCCGTTTTGCAAGAGAGTACAGGGTAGTCCTTGTTTGTAAAGATGCAAGAACGATTATTGCTAGTGGCCGTGAAGAAGAAGGAATCTATATTAATTCAAATGGAAATGATGGAATGGCAACAGCGGGGTCAGGGGATATTCTTGCGGGAATGATTACAAGCTTTATTGCACAGGGAATGAATGTGTTTGACGCGGCATGTCTTGGTGTCTTTGCACATGCAAAGGCAGGTGATTTGGCTGCAGATACAACAAATCGTTATGCCTGTATGGCAGAGGATATGATTGAAGAGTTGAAAAATTTACGAAAGGGGATTGCAAATGAATCATTATGACCGTGTAAAAGCAATCATTGATCTGGACCATATTGAATATAATTTGGAGCAGATGAAACAGGGAATTGAAAAAACGACCAAAATCCTTGCGGTAGTCAAAGCAGATGGGTATGGACATGGTGCGATCCCGATTGCAAGACACATTGAATGCAAACCTTATCTATTTGGATTTGCGGTAGCAACACCGGAGGAAGCCTTGCAACTCCTTGAAGCTGGAATTCATAAGCCAATTTTGATTTTGGGCTATGCATTTCCTTATAGTTTTGAATCACTAATCCAACGTGAAGTGCGTCTTACTGTTTTTGGGGAGGATACTGCAATTGAAATTGCGAATTGTGCACAAAAAATTGGGAAAAACGCATTCGTTCACATAAAAGTAGATACAGGAATGAACCGAATTGGAATTTTGCCGAACCAAGATGGAGTAGATCTCGTAAAAAAAATAAACAACCTGCCAGGAATTGTAATCGAAGGGGTGTTTACACATTTTGCAAAAGCCGATGAAAAAGACAAAGAATCTGCAAATGAACAGATAAAATTATTCGAAGAATTTACGCAAAAGGTAGAGCAAGAAATTGGTCAAAAGATTCCTTACATGCACTGTTCGAATAGTGCTGGAATCATTGAGTTAAAGCACGCAAATATGGATTTGGTGCGTGCAGGAATTACGATGTATGGACTTTGGCCTTCAGAAGAAGTCAGTCAGAGTAGAATCAGACTAAAACCAGTTCTTTCTCTAAAAAGCAAGATTATTCATTTGAAAACTGTGCCAGAGGGAAAGCAGGTAAGCTATGGCGGCACCTTTTCTACCTCTTGTGAAACAAAAATCGCAACGATTCCGGTTGGGTATGGAGACGGCTATCCGCGAAGTCTGTCTAACAAAGGATTTGTGATAATAAAAGGAAAACGTGCACCCATTATTGGTAGAATCTGCATGGATCAGTTTATGGTTGATGTTACTGAAATTCAAGAAGTCAGTTTATATGATGAGGTTACATTGATAGGTCAGGAACAAGAAGAGAAGATTACGATGGAAGAACTGGGATTTCTTTCTGAAAGATTCAATTATGAATTTGCCTGTAATCTTGGAAAAAGAATTCCCAGGGAATACATAAGCTGTGGCAGCCTGGTCGATCAGTTAGATTATTTTAGATGATTTCATCCATAACATTTGGAACGTTTTGAATCGATTTCTTGACGTTTATTTTGTGAAATGATATATTTTATAGAAAAGGTTTAAAAGGAGTAATCATGATGGACGATGGTGGCCCGACTGCCAGTATTTTTCTGTTCTTGTTTCTATTATTAATAGAAAGCATGTTTCAGGGATTCGGAACTGCGTTGCAGGAAATAAACAAGTCAGAGATGGAAGAAGATAAAACAGATCAAAAGAAAAAGAGATTATTAAGTTTGATTGAGAATCTTCCAAGGTTTCATTCCATGACTCAATTCGTAATTTTATTGGTTCATCTTATTATGGGTGGATATTTTTTGAAATTATTGCATCGCTTTCTGCTCCCTCTTTTTCAAAATAAGGAAACACTTACTGTTGCAGAATTATCAGTGAAACAGATTTATGAAATGTCAGCCATGCTTGTTGCAAGCATGATTATGATTTATATCATTCTGACGTTTGGCGTAATTATTCCAAAGCGAATTGCCATGAAAAATCCAGAAAAGTGGGCTTATTTTTTTATAAATCCCATTTATTGTATTTGTTTCTTTTTTAGACCCCTCATCTGGTTTGTACAAGCCAGCTCAGATACGATTCTTCGCATCTTCGGACTTCAAACAAATTTGGAAAATGGGGATGTGACGGAAGAAGAAATCATCTCTATGGTGAATGAAGGACAGGAACAAGGACTTTTACTTGCCAGCGAGGCTGAGATGATTACGAATATTATTGAATTTGGCGAAAAAGAAGCACAGGATATTATGACGCCAAGAACTAGTATCACAGCAATCGATGATGATATGCTGTTAAAAGATGCGATTCATTTTATGCTTCAGGAAAAAAACAGTAGATATCCGGTCTATGAAGAATCAATTGATTATATCTCTGGAATTATAAATCTAAAGGATGCACTACGAATTCATGCTACAGATGAAACTTTGAACAAACCAGTAAAAGAGATTGATGGATTAATCAGAGAAGCTCATTTTGTACCAGAGACAAGGAAAATCGATGTGCTTTTTCGGACGATGCAGTCCATGAAGATTCATATGGTAATTATTGTTGATGAGTATGGACAGACTGTTGGATTGGTTGCAATGGAAGATATCCTGGAAGAAATTGTAGGGAATATACTGGATGAGTATGATGAAGATCAGGAATATATAGAAGAAACAGGAATAAACGAGTATGTAATTGAAGGTATGACACCATTGGAAGAACTAGAAGAAAAATTGAATATTGATTTTCAGGAAGAAGAATTTGATACTTTAAATGGGTATCTGATTTCAAAAATGAAAAAAATCCCTGAAGAAGGGGAAGAATTTGAAATCATAGTGGGAGAGTATTTATTTAAAGTACTTTTAGTTGAAAATAAAATGATACAAAGTGTACTTGTCACCAAAACAGTTTCAGATCAGGAGCCTGTGTTGGAAACAATAGTTGAAAATTAAAGTAGTAAAGAAAACAATGCTAAAGGAGAACGTGTGAAAGTGCAATCTGTCACACGCAATTTATACCTGCGACACAAAGAGGCAGGTTTCGTGGAAAGGAAAGGTTGTTAACATGTCAGGACATTCAAAATTTGCAAATATTAAGCACAGAAAAGAAAAAAACGATTCTGCAAAAGGAAAGATTTTCACTATAATTGGAAGAGAAATCGCAGTAGCGGTAAAAGATGGTGGAGCAGATCCTTTTAATAATTCAAGACTTGCGGTGGTGATTGCAAAAGCCAAAGCTAACAATATGCCAAATGATACCATTGACCGAGGAATCAAAAAAGCGGCAGGGGATCTTGGCAATGTGAATTATGAATATGTTACTTATGAAGGGTACGGACCAAATGGGATTGCAATTATTGTTGATGCCTTGACTGATAATAAGAACAGAACCGCTGCAAATGTGAGAAGCGCTTTTACAAAAGGAAATGGAAGCATTGGGACACCTGGATGTGTTTCTTTTATGTTTGATAAAAAAGGACAGATTATTATTGATAAGGAAGAATGCAATATGGAATCGGATGAACTAATGATGCTGGCACTGGATGCAGGGGCAGAAGATTTTTCCGAAGAAGAAGATAGCTTTGAAATTGTGTGTGATCCAGATTTATATGAGCAAGTCGTTGCTGCACTTGAAGTAGCAAAGATTCCAATGATGTCTTCAGAGGTTACAATGATTCCACAAACTTTCGTGGATCTGACAGATGAAGTGACGATAAAAGCGCTTCAAAAGACATTAGATCTATTAGAAGAAGATGACGATGTACAAGCAGTTTATCATAATTGGGACGAGTAATCGAAACGGGTTTCAGAAAGGCATGGCATAAGAATGGATCAAATGATTAATGAGTTATCAAATTTATTTTTAGAGAATAAAGAGTTGATTAAGGAATTCAAGTCAGCTACGTACAAGGAGTCTTTTCAAAAGCTTTTAGATACAAACAGACCGTTATTTGATCTGATTGAAAGAAATTATGTAGAATCTGAGCAAAAGCAGGAATTCCTTACATCCTTGGCAACCGGTCTGGTTTCGAAAGCAAAAGGAAGTTATGATTCTTATTCAAATAAAGGTGCAAGAAATAACTATCTGATGGATACCAATATGTTGATGGCCACCTATATTATTCCCTGTATCATAGAATACAAAGGAACTTCTTCTGAACCACTTGCAGATGAAATTATTAAAAACTGGAATCAGGTATTTTCACAGTTTAATTTGCAAAAAGGTACTTTTAATGATATTGATTCTGCATTTCGTAGAAAACTCTGTTACATAACAACAGCCGTATGCCAACATCTTGAAAAAGGAGATGATTGTTACGAACTGACGCTGTTAAGAAATTACAGGGATCAATACTTAGCCAAAATACCAGAAGGAAAAGATTTGATTGATCAATATTATGCCGTTGCGCCGCAGATTGTGTTTGGAATTAATCAAATGAGGCAGGCAGATACCATTTATCATGATCTTTATCATGAATTTTTATCTCCTTGTATCTCGCTGATTGAAAATGACGAGTTAGAGTTATGTAAACAAATGTATTCAGAGATGGTTCAAGATCTTGAAACGACATATTTGAGGTATCCATCATGAAAGATAAGATGAATTTGAAAGAACTTGGACTTGGTTCCATTTGTGTACAGGCAGGCTGGCAGCCGGAGAACGGTGAGTCACGTGTTCTGCCAATTTACCAGAGCACAACCTTTAAGTATGATTCCTCAGAACAAATGGGAAGATTATTTGATTTAGAAGATTCTGGCTATTTTTATACAAGACTACAGAATCCGACGAATGATATGGTTGCATCAAAAATATGCGAACTTGAAGGTGGAGTTGCAGCAATGTTAACTGCATCTGGACAGGCAGCCAATTATTTTGCTGTTTTTAATATTTGTGAGTCAGGAGATCATGTGATTCTTTCTTCCACCGTGTATGGCGGAACGCATAACCTTTTGACTGTGACGATGAAGAAAATGGGAATCACTTGTTCCCTTGTTGATCCAGACGCCAGCGAGGATGAGATTAACGCATTATTTAAAGAAAATACAAAATGTGTCCTTGCGGAAACAATAGCAAATCCTGCACTGGTAGTTCTTGATATTGAAAAATTTGCAAAATGTGCACATGCTCATGGTGTGCCATTGATGATTGATAATACCTTTGCTACACCAATTAATTGCAGACCTTTTGAATTTGGAGCTGATATTGTAACGCATTCCACCTCAAAATATATGGATGGACATGCTGTGAGTGTAGGCGGTGCAATTGTTGATTCTGGAAACTTTGACTGGAGCAGATATCCAGACAAATTTAAAGGATTATGTACACCGGACGAATCTTATCATGGAATCACCTATTGTGAAAAATTTGGAAAAGGTGCCTATATTACAAAGGCAACAGTCCAACTGATGCGTGATTTGGGATCTATTCAATCCCCTTTTAATGCCTTTTTATTAAATATGGGATTGGAAACTTTGCACCTTCGGGTTGCAAAACATTGTGAAAACGCATTAGAAGTTGCTACTTTTCTGGAACAGCATGAAAAAGTTGCATGGGTAAATTATCCAGGGTTAAAAAGCAATCGATATTATGAACTTGCACAGAAATATTTACCAAATGGAACATGTGGCGTTATCTCATTTGGATTAAAAGCAGGACGTGAGGCAACACCCAAGTTTATGGATCAGCTTCAGCTTGCAGCAATTGTAACGCATGTTGCTGACGCAAGAACCTGCGTTTTACATCCGGCCAGTCACACACATAGACAAATGTCTGATGAACAGCTAAAAGAAGCTGGCGTAGCTCCAGATTTGATTCGCTTTTCAGTTGGAATTGAATGTGCCAGCGATATTATAAAGGATTTAGAACAGGCACTTAAGATTGTGTAATGACAGGAAAACGAAAGGCAGATAGGAGTTTCAATGAAATTACAAAAAAGCGTTCTGGGTACAATCGTGATACTACTTTTTTCTGCATTCTATCTTTCCCTCTGTGCACTAACAATCCATGAGGTTTTTACTTCGTACGCTTCAGATACCATGAATCAATGGATGATTCCTACGATAATTCTTTCTGTTATGATGTTGGGAATCACCTTTTTGATTGGTTTTTTCTCTGGTAAATGGAGTGCAAAAGCAGAGAGTGCTCCGCTTTTGTCAAAAAAACAAAGCAAATTGCTAGGAAGTCTTCTTTTTATTTGTCTTATCTGTGTGTTTTTTGTTTTGAGAATTAGAAAGATATGGGAGATTGACTTGACACAACTTGATCAATCAAATCTTGACCAGTCAATCATTGGTGGAACCAAAATAGTCCTGTCTAAAGTACAGTCAAATCTTGATTTTTTATTTGGACAACTTATTTCGGGAATTTTTGCATTTTTAGGGAATCAAATCTATGCGGTGTTATTTTTACAGGTGCTTTTACAATGTTCTGCATTTGTGATTCTTTACAAAGCAATCAAAAAAAATGCTGGATTTCTTGTTTCGCTTTTAACGGTCCTTGTAATGGGCACCTTGCCATCACTGCAGCATGAAACGGGGGAGCTGACCTCAGAAGTCTTCTTTTTCTTCCTCTTATCAATCGGAATTTATGCGCTTTTTTGTTCTCTGTGTGACCAGTCTGTTTTTAAGTCAATGTTTTCAGGAATTGCAATTGCCCTTGTTTGCTTTGTTGACAGGATTGGCGTTCTATTTTTACTGCTTGCATCCTTCTTCATGCTAATCGCCTATACGAGTGAAAAAAAAGAACTTAAAAGAAATAACGAAGATGTCCAATCTGATGGGACAATCGATAAAAAAGACAAAAGGATTCTTGCTCTGTTGTTAAGAATTTTTGCTTTCTTCATGGCATTTGGGGCTTCAGGGTTTGCTTTATTCTGTTATAAAGGTTCGATTACCGGTATCTCGATTGCAGAACAATTACAAAACTTTCTGGACCTCGAGGTTTTTTCTATTGGGGATTTGAGGATGGAATTTTTTCGGTTCGTTTCAGAAGCCTACCTCGAAATACCAGTCAACCTTAGAATTTTTATGCTTTTACCAGTATTTTTATGGATTCTATTTTATTGGAAATCAAAAATAGATCTTGGATTTGGCTTTGTAATTTGTTTTATGGGAATTCATATTTGTGAAGGCCTGGCAAGTCAAACACAGTATAAATGGTTTTTGATTTTATCATGGATTCTCATGTCAATGACAGGAATCAAGGGATTTCTCACCGTATTTGTTAAAAAACGGACTGTTACTGTAGCGATGGAGCAGAAGGTGTCTAACGATATGAAACCAATCATAACAGAACCAATCCTTTCCCTTCAAAAGGACGAACAAACTTGCAACTTAATAGAAGAGGAAAAAGGAAGATTTCTC
>CANRNK010000034.1 GCA_947631985.1 uncultured Lachnospiraceae bacterium
TCATTTCTAAAAAGGGTGGAAGTTTCTCCGTATCTCAGTGGAAGATCTCTGTAGGACTTCTGGCTTTGTTTGTATACATAATACTGGAAAGGACATGTCATAGGGCGAAGTGCAAAGACTTCAGAGTCTTCTTTTTCTTCATCACCAAGTACAAACATTCCTTCTTTGTAATGTGCCCAGTGATCCGAAATCACATACAGGTCTTTTTTGGCCATCATCGGAGTTTTCGTTCTGACATAGCCACGTCTTTCCTCTTCGTCTTCAATCCACCGTTGGAGTGTCTGGATCATTTTAGCACCCTTTGGCATCATAAGTGGCAAGCCTTGTCCAATCACATCAACGGTAGTAAATAATTCCATTTCCCTGCCTAGTTTATTGTGATCTCTTTTTTTGATATCTTCTAAATGTTCCATATAGGCTGCAAGTTCTTCTTTCTTCTGAAACACAGTTCCATAGATTCTCTGCAACATGGCATTCTCTGATTTTCCTCTCCAATATGCTCCCGAAGAAGAAATTAATTTAAATGCCTTAATGTTCTTGGTGTTCATCATATGAGGGCCTGCACAAAGATCAACAAATTCTCCCTGTGAATAGAAGGAAATCTCAGCATCTTCTGGTAAATCCTTGATCAGCTCTACTTTATAAGGTTCCCCTTTTTCTTCCATAAAACGAATTGCATCCATTCTCGGAAGCGTAAATCGCTCAAGCTTGTTGCCTTCTTTTATGATTTTTTTCATTTCTGCTTCCAGTTTATCGAGATCTTCCCTCGTAAATGGTTCCGTCTCAAAATCATAGTAAAACCCCTCGTCAATAGATGGCCCAATTGCAAGTTTTGCATTGGGGTAGAGTCTTTTTACCGCTTCTGCCAACACATGTGAAGTTGTATGGCGCAGGGTTCTAAGTCCCAAAGCGTCATTTGCAGTGAGGATATTCAGATTGCAATCATCTTCAATTACAGTTCTCAAATCTACAACTTCCCCATTGCGTTCTCCCACACACGCCATTCTTGCCAGCCCCTCACTGATATCTGTAGCGATCTCAATCACCGACATTGCACTTTCATACTCTTTTAATGAGCCATCTTTTAATGTAATTTTCATAAAACCGTCCTCTGCTTTCCTTCATTACAATACATTACTTTTTTTATCATTCCAATTTCTTACTTACTGATTCAAAATCTGTTTATTTCCTATTTACAACATGTTTCGTCTTCACAGCAATCTTCTTCCTCAGAATTAATAAAGCTGTCTGTGTTATTGCCGTTGTTGCTGCCAATTGTCACCCCATGTGTAAAAGGTGCTTTGAGCAAACCTACTACCATCCCAAAAAGGGTACAGGCTGCTACGATAATCCAAAATTCTCTTCTGCTGATTGTGAAATCTCCGGCAAACATTTTAGTCATTTTTTCTTTCATAGGTAACTCCCATCTGCATACTTTCTGCATGCGCTCCTTACTTAGAACTGTTTTCAGACTTTCTTTTCAAAAACCAAAAAAATCCCTTGCATTACAAACGTAATGCAAGGGACGAATTGATTCGCGGTTCCACCCTAATTGTTTCTATTCCTAAACATAAGTTCTATGTCAATACAAGAAACCTCTTTCATAATGATAACGGAATTACCGGACCGGATTGGGGTCACTCAGAGTTAGTTTTCAAATGTTTCGTACAAAGGTGCTTCCAGCACTGCTTACACAGACACCTCTCTCTGTTATATTCCCCATTTTACTCGTCTCATCAACGTATTGCATTATTTAAATATCACTTATTTAAAATTTATCTTTTATAGTACTATACTATTCCATTTTTCCTTCTCTGTAAAGCGCTTTTTTGAACAAAGCTTCTCTTGATTTTCTTTTCTCTATAGCATATTTTGACTAAAAATAGCCGTTTTCTCTCTTGACAATCCCTCCTCAAAATCTTATACTTTCTTAAAGTGAATCATTCCTACCGTATTCCATAAGCGTGTTACTCTTGAGGCAAAAGCTTAGAACCTAGTTCTAGACTTTTGCCCTTTTTTATTCCATTCATTGCACTTGCTACTACTATTTACAACTGTTAGAATGGTAGTATAAAAATTCATGCAAGTGTTCTATCAGCAAAAAAACACTCAAAGTGTCACGCCAGAAATGGCAGATAGGAGAATTTTATGAAAATCATCAAAACACTCGATTACTACCACATGAGCCGAATGGCTGCAAATATCTTATCCGCGCAAGTCATCATCAAACCCGACTGCGTTCTTGGACTTGCAACAGGATCTACCCCCATCGGAACCTATGAACAACTTATCCGCTGGTACGAAAAAGGAGATCTTGATTTTTCTCAGGTCAGAACCATTAATTTAGATGAATATAAGGGCTTGTCTCCAGAAAACGAACAAAGCTACCGTTATTTCATGAATGAACATTTATTCAAACACATCAATATTTCTCTTCAAAATACACATGTTCCAGATGGTCTCGAGCTGGATTCAGCAAAAGCGTGCGATGATTACAACCATGTTATTCGCGATAACGGAGGCATTGATCTTCAGTTACTTGGGCTTGGGCTCAATGGTCACATTGGTTTCAATGAACCAGGCGCTGCCTTTGAGAAAGAAACGCATTGTGTGGATCTTACGCAAAGTACAATTGATGCTAATTCCCGTTTTTTCGAAACGATGGACCAGGTTCCAAAACAAGCTTACACGGTTGGGATTAAAACTATTATTCAGGCAAAAAAAATCGTTGTGATTGCAACTGGTAAAAGCAAAGCAGATATTATCGCAAGAGCTTTCTGGGGGCCGATTACTCCCGCTGTTCCAGCCTCAGTGTTACAGCTTCATAATGATGTGGTTCTTGTTGCCGATGAAGCCGCACTCTCCAAAATCCCAGATGAATTACGGTAACGAAAGGAGCAAATTATGTTAATTAAAAATGGTTTGATATATTCACCGGACTTTAAATTTCACTCAGGATGTATTACAACGAACAATGGAACGATTCAATCCCTGAGTACAGACTTGAATCCCACAACAGATTCAGACAGTTACGATGCAACCGATGCTTATGTATTACCCGGTCTGACAGACATTCACTTTCATGGTTGTGTTGGATATGATTTTTGTGATGGTACCAAAGAGGCCATTCACGCAATGGCTTCTTATCAACTTGAAAACGGGATTACCACTATCTGCCCAGCGACAATGACTTTGGCGGAATTCCTTCTTCAATCAATCTGCTCTACCGCTTCTGCCTATCAGAAGAATCCCTTTTCAGAAAAAGAAGCAATTTTTGTCGGCATTAATATGGAAGGGCCTTTTATCTCCCTTGCTAAAAAAGGGGCACAGAATCCTGCCTTTATTACAGGTGCCAATACCGCTATGTTTCGCCGTCTTCAGGAGTCCGCAGGCGGACTTGTCAAGCTTCTTGCAATCGCTCCAGAAGAAGAAAATGCAATGAGTGTCATCTCCGACTTAAAGGGAGAAGTAGTTCTTTCAATTGCCCATACCACTGCTGATTATGAAACTTCAAGTGCTGCTTTTGCACATGGTGCATCCCATGTAACTCATTTATATAATGCCATGCCACCTTTTTCCCACCGGGATACCGGTGTCGTAGGTGCAGCATTTGATGCAGTTCACAGTAATGTCGAACTGATTACGGATGGAATTCACATTTCTCCTTCCATGGTCCGTGCAACTTATAAGCTGTTCGGAGATGGCAGGGTCATCCTTGTAAGCGATAGTATGATGGCAACCGGAATGGTGGATGGAAAATATGCACTTGGTGGCCAGGATGTCTTTGTAACTGGGAATAAAGCAACCCTGGCAGACGGTACCATCGCCGGCTCTGCTACGAACCTTATGGATTGTATGCGCACCTGTATCAGGATGGGAATTCCAATGGAATCTGCAATCCGCTCTGCAACCTATAATCCCGCTGCTGCAATTAAAATTGATGACCAGTACGGATCGATCGAGCCAGGCAAAGTTGCAAATTTTGTAGTTCTAAACAAAGATTTTTCCATTAGAAATGTGATTCTCAAAGGAAAAGTTGTCATATAGTTCTTCGATCCATCGCAATCAAACAAAAAAGAAAGGCCTTCACACAAAACTGAAGACCTTTCTTTTCTATTCTTTTTTATCACTAATTCCAAGCACTGTATTGCGGTAAGTGTTCGCCGAAATACCAGTTTGCTTCTTAAATACCTTCGAAAAATGCGCCATATCCAGGAATCCAACTTCTTCTGCAATTTCACCAATTCTCAAAGAGGGATTTTCTAACATTTCTTTTGCCTTATCAATCCGTATGGAATTAAGAATCTCAGAAAAATTTTTCTCCGTATGTTTGTTTAGTAGTTTGCTCAGGTGCCATTGGCTTACATAAGTTTTTTCTGCTACATCAGATAATTTTAGTTTCTTTTCATAGTTTTCTGCAATGTATTCCAAAGCATTTTTTACAATAAAACTGCTCGCCGGACTGTTAAATTCCACATCCGTTTCCGCCTGGTTTATTTCATGCTCTTTTCGCATCGTCAAATCTGTCTTCTCATGTTGATTTTTTTCTACTGAAATCTCTTGGTTAGCTTCAGGCAGGTGATTTTGCTTGTCTTTCAGATTCTCTGCCATCGCCAAGATTGCTTCTTCAATCTCCTCCATATTGGATGGCTTAAGCAAAAAGCGGCACACCCCCAGTCTGATTGCTGTCTGTGCATAGTCAAAATCCCGAAATCCCGTCAGAATGCAAACCTGCATATCTGGAAACTGTGATTTAATTCCAGCCACCATACTTAACCCATCTATTTCCGGCATACAGATGTCCAAGAAGAGAATATCAGGTGAAACTGTTTCAATCACAGTTCTTCCTTCTATCCCATCATTGGCAGTTCCCACTACCTCACAATTATATTTTCCCCAATCAACACTTCTGGATAACCCTTCCACAATGATTGGCTCATCATCAATCAAGACTACTTTCAACATAGAAACACCTACTCTCTAAAGTTTATCTTACCCTTTGATTGCTCCAGCGGTCAATCCTTTGATAATGTTCTTCTGCAGAATCATATAAACAATTAGAACAGGAAATACAATCAGTGTAACACTGGCTGCCATGAGTCCAAAATCAGTTCCGTATTTTGAACTAATCTCCTCTAACAAAGTGGACACCGGAAATTTTGTATTGTCTCTGATCATAATTTTTTGCACGAACAAATCATTATAGGACCATAAAAAGCTAAAGATGGCTACCGTAGAAAGGGATGCTTTACAAATCGGAACAATAATTTTCCCAAACACCTGAAAAACAGTTGCCCCTTCCATATAGGCAGCCTCTTCCATTTCAATTGGAACGCTCTTTAAAAATCCCATCATGACAATGGTCGCAAAGCTAAGATTTCCAGCAATCTGTGGAAGAATTACGGCAAGATTCGTGTTTAACAATTTTAATGTTACTATCATTTTAAATACCGGTATGATTGTCGAAAAAACCGGAAACATTAAAGATGCGACAATAATACTTTCTACTATTTTTTTCCCTTTGAATTCATAACGTGTCAGACCAAATGCCATCATAGAAGAAAGCACCATAACGCCTACTGTTACACTTCCTGAAATCACCAGACTGTTTTTATAAGCATTCAACACATTTAATTGTTCAAATGCTTCCTTATAATTGTCTAACGTAGCCTGCTTTGGCAGGGAAAAGGAGGAAGTCAGCACTTCTTGGGACTCTTTAAATGAGTTCAAAACCACCCATACAAATGGAAATACTGTTGTAATCCCCCATAAAATCAGCAAAAGATAGACGACTATTGTTAGGATACTGGTTGTTTTCCCTGTTCGCTTTGTTTTAGATTTCTTATTCTTGCTTTTCTCTATTTGCACGTTCTTCACATACTCCTTTTTATTGATTAAGCCTATTTATCATTCAGCCAGATTTCTCCTGGCTAGTTTTCTCTTGTAATCAGACGGACCAGCTTTGAAACCAGTACACCCAGTATGACAATCGTAATTGCAAGTACAGATCCATAATCATAATTATTCATACCAAATGTAACTTGATACATATACGTACCTAAAAAATGGGTTACACCCTGTGGTGCACCGTTTGGCACGATTACCCATGGCAAATCAAAAATTTTCAACGCACCCGTAACCGCAAGCGTAATGCAGGTTGCAATCACACTTTTCATCAGAGGTATTGTAATATACCCTACCTGTCCAAGTTTGCTACATCCATCTATCTCTGCCGCTTCATAAATATCGTCCGAAATATCACTTAATCCCGTCAGTAAAATGACAAAGTAAAATCCAACATAACTCCACAAAGTCGGAATACTGACCATGAGAAAAGCAAGTTCAGGGTTTAGCCAATTCACCTTTTCCACTCCTAAACTTAATAAAATCTGGTTCAACATACCACCATCAAAATTATAAAATAGTTTAAAGAGCAATCCAATCGCCGTTGCTGAAATAACGATAGGGAAGAAAAAAACTGTTCTAAAAATTTGTTGACCTTTTTTAATGTTCATCACCATCACTGCAAGAACGAATCCAATTCCCACTTCAAATACGACCGTTAAAAACATCATTTTAAGGGAGTTTAGGATAGCAACTTTTAAATCCTGATCAGAAAATAATTTTTTATAGTTCTCAAACCCCAGATAATTCCACTCGCTCCCTGGCATCCTCACGATACTTGTCATATCATAAAAGCTGTTCTTTATATTCTCCAGAAAAGGAAAATACATAAAAAGAAACAAAAACACCATTCCAGGAACCAGGAAAATCAACAGCGGACTTTTTTTCTTATATAGCATCCCACACCACCTATCACTTTTTATAAAAGGAAGGGGTTATGAATCCCCTTCCCCTAACTTATCTTTATTCCTATCAATTTATTTATCTTATTTTCTTGCTGCATTAATTTTAAGTGCTTCATTTAAAAGATCTTCTGCTGACAATTCACCGGTAGATACTTTTACAATTCCAGCCACAATTACTTTGTATGCTTCTGGATCAATTCTGGAATCTGTTGGAGCAGAAATACTTGTTGCTTTGCTGCTATAGTCTAATCCCGAAAGTGCTAATGGAGACATCCCATCAATTGGGTCAACTGCACATGCTGCCTGTCCGTTTCCATTCCAGTACTTTTGAACAGACTCTTTGTTAGTATGTGCCATTACAAACTTAACTGCTGCATCTCTTTTGTCAGGATCTTCCCATGCTTTCTTGGTAATATAAAAACCTGATGACATTCCACCTACGAGAGCGCCCGTAGCTGCTTTTTGATTCTCTATCCCTGGAAAAGGAATTACAACTGTGTTGTCAGTTTCTGTAACACCGCCTAAATACCATGATCCATCCAGCTGCATCGCAGCCTTTTTATCTTTGAATAGCTGTCCTACATAAGCATCATCTACTGTATCAGTATCCTCTGGGAACGCTCCTAGATCACGAAGTGTTTTAAACGTATTTAAACCAGTTACCCAATCCTGTGGTGCTGTCTCTGGAACGGTTTTGTAACCTTCTTCTCCAGCAGCATAGAGCATAAGGAACTCAATCCAGTAATGTGGAACGTTATTTAGAGAACAAGCGATTGGAATGATATCGTTCTCGTTAAATACGCTGATTGCTTCTGTTAATGACGCCCAATCTGTCGGAAGTTCTAATCCATACTGATCAAACAAATCTTTGTTACAATAGAGTCCTTCCCAATACCCCGTCGTAGGTACTGCTCTGGAAACACCATCTGTATTTGTTACTGCTGCCATTGCTGCATCCAGTGTATCTTTTGCATATTCTGGATATTCTGCTTTGATTTCATCCATTGTCACAAATTTATCTGTTGCAATGATTGTATTTGCAGTTGCATCCGTAAAAAACTGTAGAACATCTGGTTCGTTTCCTACAGAAAAATCTGCGGCTACTGTTGCTTTCCATTCTTCATCTGACACCTGGGAATTATCTTCCACAGTAATATACGCATTTTCTGCCATGAAGTTTTTATTGATTTCTTCATAAATCGGAGCATTTGGATCTGTTCCACCAAACATAGAAACTGTTTTTAAGGTGACAGGTGCTTTTTCCTCTGTTGCAACTTCTGCGGTCTCTGCTTCCTCGGCTTCAGGTGCTTCTTCTGTTGCAGTAGCTTCTGTCGCTTCCGTTGTTGCAACTTCTGCTTTTGTTGCCCCACATCCTGCCAGAATCGGCATTACCATCGCCATGGATAGTACGACTGATAAAATTCTCTTTTTCATCTACTTCTTCCTCCTTATAGGTTATAGCTTGTTGCTATACTAAGAATTATAGATAGATTCTGTTCAAAAAGCATTAGACCGATTTGACATTATTTGTTCATTCTTGCCATATTGTTCCTTTTGGAATCATAATCCTTGTTAAAAATGTACCTTCTTTTGGAATCATAACCGACAATCCATATTGCATTCCGTACATTAATTGAATTCTACGATTTACATTTTTGATTCCAATTGAAATATGCTTCCTTCCCTCCGTCTTCTGCTCTGTCTCTTCCTCTAATAACGCTTTGCGAATTCTTTCTAGCACTTCTTCTTCCACACGTTTTCCCGTATTGATTACATCCAAGAAAATTCTGTCATCTTGTGTGTGAATACATATTTTTATCGTCCCTTTATTCACTCTTTCAATTCCATGCATAATTGCATTCTCAATTAAAGGCTGCAAAATCAATTGTGGAACCCGAATTCTCAGTAACGTTTCATCTATTTCTTTTTCCACCTGAAGCCTTTGTCCAAATCGCATGGACATAATGTATAGGTAGGCATCAACACACCTTAGCTCCTCCGAAAGATATACTTCCGCTCGGTTAGAACGGTTCATATTGTGATCTAGTACAATACTAAGGGCTTCAATCATCTTACACACAATGATATCGTTGGACATTCTTGCCTGCCAGTTCATCATTTCAAGCGTATTATTCAGAAAATGCGGATTTATCTGGGCCTGCAAGGCAGCAATCTGCGCGTCTTTTCGTGCAAGCTGCTCGTTAAAGACTGAATCAAACAAGTGTTTTATCTGACTGGACATATGATCAAAAGAATTGGCAAGGTATTCAAATTCTGCATTTGGCATAGGGCTGCCTCCTACGGTCGTCCCAAAATGTCCATCTGTAATATTCTTAGAAACCAGTACTAATTGCTCTACCGGGATTTCTATTTGTTTTCTGAGATATCGAAACGCCAGATAAATAACCGGAATCAGTAAAAGAATCATAAATAAAATAATGCGGTAAAGCTCGTGAAGGCTTTTATAAAGTTCAGCTTCTCTGACTGCATAGAGTAGAAACAGTTGGTAGGTCTCTTCATCTCTCCCATATGCGTAACCACGAAACCCATTTTTTTGCGTTTTTAAGCCATACTCTTTTTCCTTGTTTTCATCTGCTCCCATTTCCTGCATCTTTTGATAGACAGGTTCTATCTTGGCATTCTCATTAGGGCCATATGTCAGAGGATCTCCCCCTCTTTGAAACATGATACCAAGATTTTCCCTATTCTCAATAGGAAGCTCTTTGTAGAGTGCATCTGTATTCATCGCTAATACAAGGCTGCCGTATTTTCTATAATCCGTAACAGTATAAAGATTTCGAACCAGAATCAATCTGTTGTCAACCACAACAACCTGAATATAATTGGAATCTGTAGAAATCATTTCCAGAATTTTTTCATGCACTTGATCCTGATACAGGTGAAACCCATATCCAGTCCTGGAAGAATAACATTTGGGAGCCTGGGTATCCTCCGCATAGAATGCATAAAAATCAAACCTTTTATCTCCATAATATTTTGATTTTAAGGAAGTATTCATTGCACTATAAAAATTCCCCGGATTCAGATTGCCCAATTCAAATTCTTCCCATAATGTTTCCCAGTCCCTCTCATAAGTTGGCTTTTGACTTAGCCAGATTGCCTCATTCATTCTGGATGCAACAAGTGAAGCAGAATTTTGGATTCCGTTTTCAATTAAGTTTTCAGTCTTTTCAAGATAGGCACTCCGATAGGAGAAGATAAAAAATGCCGCAATAATACAAATCGGAATCAGCCAACTGATTATCATAAAAACTATAATTTTATATTTTAAAGAATTGGTATCTGTCCTGATCAGTTTCATTTTCTCTCCCTTTTTTCTTTCCACACTGTTACTCGTGTATCACTGCTACTAGTGTATCAAGAAATTGCAAACAAGGGAATTCCCTAACGGAAATTCCCTTCAAACCTAACAATTACAAGCCAAAATACTCTTCAAAGACCCGGACCGTTTCTTCTGCTTCTCCCTCATTTGGCATTTCACAGAAAATACGAAGCAGTGGTTCTGTTCCCGAGAACCTGCAGATAATCCAGCCACCATTTTGGAAATACAATTTACAGCCATCGAGATAGGATACTTTTAAAAGTTCCAGTCTTAATTCAGGCAGCCTTTTTTCATCAAATAAAATTTTATAAATTGTTTCTTTTTTTTCTTCATCAAAAGAATAATCCTTTTCGATCATATAGCAAGAGCCAAATTCTTCCTGAATCGCTCTTGCAATCTCAGATAATTTTTTCCCTGTCACTGCAATCATTTCAACTAGAAGTGCTGCTGCATATACACCATCTTTTCCTTTGATATGACCACGTACCGTAAGGCCTCCTGAGGATTCCCCTCCAATCACCGCATCTGTTTCATTCATTTTGGCTGAAATATGTTTGAATCCTACAGGGACTTCGTAACATTTCTCTCCAAAATAGGACGCGAGTCGGTCCAGTCTGTGTGTCGTAGCAATATTGCGTACGACTGGTCCATGCCAGTTTTTATATTGCACCAGATAATAATATAAAATAACCAAAATATCATTCGGATGAAGGAAATGCCCCAGATCATCAATAATCCCAATTCTATCAGCGTCTCCATCTGTAGCAATCCCAATGTCACACTTTTTATCCAACACATAATTCTGAAGTGCCTTTAACGTCCCAGCACTTGGAGAAGGTAATTTCCCACCAAAAAGTGTGTCGTGTCTGTCATGAATCGTAAAAAGGTTACATCGTGCCGTATGGAAAATGGTCGCAAGGGATGTTTCACTTACCCCATACATTGGGTCAAGTGCTATCTTTAGTCCTGCATTTCTTATTTTACCAAGATCGATTTCAGAGATAATGGTATCCAGATATTCATTCAAAGGATAAATTTCCAAAATCAGACCACTCTTGATTGCCTGGGCATATTCCATGCTGACAATCTCTTCTTCCAAAACATCATTACAGTAATCTTCTATATCCTTTGTCTGGCTTTCATCCGCATCTCTTCCTCCTGCTGTAAAAATCTTACAGCCATTATAGATTGCAGGGTTATGACTTGCCGTTACCATAATCCCATAGGGAAGAACATGCTTCATCACATAAAACATGACCATCGGTGTTGGAACAGACTGGTTGATCAGATAGGCTCTGATTCCCTGTGCCGCAAAAATACATCCCGCCCATTGCATTGCCTCTTTCGAAAGAAAACGTCTGTCATAGCCAAGCACGATTCCGTCCTCCTCCACTCCCTCATTTTTCATTTTATTGCAAAGAGCCTGTGCTAGAATCTGAATGTTTTTTCTTGTAAATTCATCCCCAATGATTGCTCTCCAGCCACCTGTTCCAAACTTTATCATCTACAAACTTCCTTCCTTTTTTTCAGTTCTTTTCCCCATCACAACCAAGACCTGATGCGTCTGCTTCTGGCTTTGATGGTCAAGCGTTATCTTCTCTACCTTTTCTCCATCCAGATAAAGATCCATGACTCCCTTCATGACACCGTCCGGGTTCTTCACTGTGATTTCATACCTACTCTCTCTCCACTCTCTTACTACATGAAACTCACTCCATCCAGACGGTATACAGGGATCTATTTCAAGACAATCAAACCCAGGTCTGATTCCCAAAATATATCTTGTTGCTGAGAAATATGCCCATCCACCCGTTCCTGTCATGAATGGATGCCTTGCCCTTCCAAATGCGCTATGATCTTTTCCCATAATAAACTGACAGTAGGAATAAGGCTCCGCCTCTCTTATTTCAATCTTATCATTTTGATGATAAGGGCAAAGTGCATCATAGTATTTCATTGCTCTGTCACCGTTTCCTCTGATGCACTCAGCAGCCCATACCCATGGATTCGGATGGCTGAAAATTGCCCCATTCTCTTTCACGCCCGGATACACTCTTGTTACAAATCCAATATCATCATCTGGAACTGTATAGGCTGGTGCGTTTAACAGTAACCCATAAGGGGTGTAGAGAAATTGTTCAATGGAATCAAGTGACCAATCTCCTTTTTGATCCTCTGCCGCACCTGACAAGACTGCCCATGCATTACTTTCAAGATGTATTTTTCCTTCCAAATCCCGGTTCGTTCCAATGCGTTTTCCATTTTTGGTAATTCCCCGAATAAACCATTTCTCATCCCAAAGGATTGTGTTACATCTTTCTTTTATTTTTTCAGCCATAGCGGTATACCTGACTATTTCTGTGTTTCGTCCAAGATAATTAGCCAGAGATAGAAAACTTTGCAACGCCCAATAATGAAGGCAGGAAACAAGAGCGCTTTCACCGCCTCCCAGATTCAGACAGTCATTCCAGTCAGCACGCAATCCCTTACAGATTCCATTTTCACCCACCTGCTCCCAGGAAAACTCCAGAATTCGTATCATATGTTCATAAACGGTTCCAGACCCCTGGACTGCATCTACAAACTCATATTCTCCTGTTTCCTTCAAATATTCTACAATCGTAGGAACCAACCATAATGCATCATCTGAACAGGTATCTTCAAGACCATGTAATCGCGACTTTTTATCCATCTGTGGGATTACTGTAGGTGAACGGAACGGTTTAACGCTCGTCTCCTCTTCAAACCACTCTGGCGAAAACAAATGCAGTCCATATCCTGCATGCATTTGTCCTTTTAACAACTCCACAATTCTCTGTTTGCACTTCTGCGGATTCGAGTGCTGTACCATCATAGCATCCTGTGCAGTGTCCCGGTATCCAAGACCAACTCTTCCACCCACTTCAATAAAAGAGGCAAACCTGGAAAACATAACATTGATTTCAGCCTGATAGAGTGTCCAGATATTAATCATTGTATTCATTCCCTGATTTGGCGTCTGAATCTGCTGTTTTTTCTGCTTTTCTTCCCAAAAGTTTCTAAGATTCTGGTAAGCCAGATCCACCTGATTGAGGTCACTGTACTTCGCCCGCATCGCCTTCCCTGTTTCACGGTTGCCCTCTCCAAGCATATACACAAATCTGACCTCTTCTCCAGGTTCTAATCGAATATTTTTCTGAAGAACCCCACAATGGTTCCCACCCTTTTCTGTTGAAGAATTGCAACTTCCTTTTTCGACAACAGTCGGGTTGTCTTCTGTTCTGTATGGTCCTATAAAGGAATCTCTCAGGCAGTCAAATCCATCCGGTGTGAAATTGGCTGTAAAATACTGAAACCCAAATTCCTCATAAAACAAATCATATTCTATGATTCCCTTTTCATAAGAACTACCAGAACTATATAAGCTCATTTGAAAATTCTGATTATCAATTGCAATATGATGAAACGAAAATTCACAATAAGAAAATACCGATAAGTCTCTGATTTTTTCGTCCTCATTCTTTATCACAACATCCCAAAGCTCAACCTGGTCATCTATCGGAATACTAAGCGTCTGCTTCGCAGCCAGACCGTTATATTTACATTCATAAACAGAATAGGACAATCCATGTCTGCACCGGTAGGTTGCCTGATCAAGTGGCTTCCCAACCGGTTGCCATGAGACACTAAAATAATCATTTGTTTCATTGTCTCTAAGATATACATAGTGTCCTGGACGATCCATTGGAACTGCATTGGCCCGAAACTTTGTAATTCGATGATACTCTGGTGTTTTATAAAACAAATACCCTGAAGCAGTATGATTTACCACCGCACACATTTCATTTACGCCAAGATAATTCGTCCAGGAAACTGGCAAATCGACCCTATCTATTACATATTCTTTTTTCTCATCGTCAAAATAACCATACTGCATTCGATCTACCATGCCTTTCTCTTTTGCAAAAAAATATTTTACTAATTTACAGGGTTTTCTTCCCCTTACACCCTGTTTCTCTACTAGTAATATTATATCCACTCTCCTGGCTGGTTGTTAGGTCTAGCTATGCGAATTTTTGTTTTATATTGTTTTCCTTTTGAATCAAGGCACAAAAAAAGAGATACCATTTCTGATATCTCTTTTAAATGATTCTATGCTGTTTTGCCACAACATTTTTTGTATTTTTTTCCTGATCCACATGGACAGGGATCATTTGGATAAACTTTTTCTTCTTTTACAATTGTGCTGGATTTCTTCTGTTCCTTATACAATGCTTCGCGGGTTGCCTCATCAAAGATGGAATTCCACTCTTCTAACTCATAGAGCCAGTCTGCACCAGCACCTACCATGTTCTTGTATAAATTCTCTTTATCAAAGGCAAGGCTGACTTGTGTCGTTTCCTCCATCTCATCAATGGGATTCGACTCTTTTAGACTATCGTTGATTCCGTCTAAAAAACCGGTCATCGTCATAAGATCTACTTTGTATTTTTCTGCAAGTTCTTTTACTGTTCCCGAAACAATTTCATCTGGGGTTGTCAGAAGCTGCTGATATATTTCTTTTTCAGTTTGAAAATACGCTGTCCAAAGTCTCTGAAGATCTCCTTTATTCGCAGTTTCTGAATAAGCCTTGTCTCTCCACTCTTTAAGTAATGCCATTTCTTTATCCATCCTTTTATTATGTTTATTAGATTATTTTCTATCACAACTAAGTTAGTATATCAAACTTTATGTAAAAATACAAAATATTTTTATCCTACAACTATTTTCGTTTGAAATGCTTTATATCGTGGCATCTATCTTTATTTTTTGAGTTTCAAATGATTTCTAATCTCTTCAGCCATCTTCATGTCTTCAATCAGCATATGCTCAAAAACCCATTCCTGAATTTTGTTTTTGATCAGTTTTAACCCTTCTTCTGGGTTTTCTTTCAGCTTGGGCATATTGATTTTCTCAATATCACTACTAAAAACTGCATGCATCTTCTTATGCTCTTCGTACCCTGAATAACCAGCCTCTTTCATGATCTTCTCTTCCTGGTAAGAATGATAGGCCGCATAATCTCTTAATTCGCAAACAATACCAAGTAATTGAATCTCTGTTACTCCCATGCACCTTACCCGTAACATCTGCTCAATATCCCGTCCAATCCGAAAAAGCTGCATGTGCTGCTGGTCAAGCACTTCTATTTTGGTTTCCATGTCAGGTCGCCAGTCAAAATTAAAATCAAACAAACTACCACCTCTTCTCGGATTTGTTCACATCTTATTACTATATAGAGATTATAACATACAATTATGTGTATTTCTATTTAGATAAACAAATTTACGTTTGATTCTTCCGCGTCTCCAAGGTAAGAGGCAACTCCAGCCAGTTCAACCCCATCAATCAACTCTTCTTTGGTAATTCCCATTACATCCATAGACATGGTACAAGCAACCAGCTTAATGCCACTATTCATTGCCTGTTTCATTAACTCTTCAACTGAATTTACATTCTTATCTTTCATTACCTTCTTCATCATCATAGTACCCATTCCACCCATGTTAAGATTTGACAATGTCAGCTTCTTACTTCCTCTTGGCATCATCGCACCAAACATAGCATCTATAAATGGTTTCTTCACCTGTACTTTTTCTGATTTTCTAAGTGCATTTAATCCCCAGAAAGTAAAAAACATAGTGACAGGTTTTCCCATCGAGGCAGCTCCATTGGCAATGATAAAGGATGCAAGAACTTTATCCAGATCTCCACTAAATACAATCAGGGTCTTGCCCTCCGCTTTTTTTTCCACACTTACCATATGATCTCCAGGCATACCCGGATTCACACCGCAGGTTTCCTGTCCTTTTTTAATAAATACGATATTTTCCTTATTTTTTCTCTCTGTTTTCAGTAATGTATTTCCTGTTGTTTTGCACCACGCTTCAATATCTCTTGTGAATCCCATGTCTGTTGCGGAAACCTGGAGAATTTCTCCTTCTTTCATTTCACAAATTGCATCATAGACCTTCATGATTGGACCTGGACACTGTAAACCACAGCAGTCGAGCACTTTGATTTCTTTATTAATTGCAACATATTCCTTTTTATCGTCCACGTATTCCACTTCCTCTCGCTCCTGTTTTTCATAATGCATTGATTTATAAAATGAGGTCCCACCAGAAAGAATCTTTACCTTGTCAAAGCCATTCTGCATCAGGATTCTTGCTGCATTATAAGATCTGACTCCAATTGCACAATAAGGAATAATCAGTTTGTTCGAATCAAGTTCTCCCATTCTATCGCGAAGCTGTCCAAGTGGAATATGGCATGAACCCGGAATGCTGTATACCATTCTTTCTATTTCTTCTGTTACATCTAAAATAGTGAATGTCTCAGCTTTCTGGGGATCTTCTAATAAGGCATCTACTTGATCCCATTCAATAAAGGCTGCCGTACCATTCAGTACATTTTCTGCAACAAATCCCACCATGTTAAGCGGATCTTTTGCTGAAGAAAATGGCGGTGCATAAGCAAGTTCCATTTCCGTCAGATCATAAATATCTGCTCCCGCCCGAATTGCGACTGCAAGTGTATCGATTCTTTTATCGATTCCATCTTGCCCTACAATCTGTCCACCAAGGATTTTACCATTTTTGTCAAAAATCAATTTAAAATTCATTGGTGTTGCTTCTGGATAATATCCCGCATGAGATTTCTGGCTTATCATGACACACTCATAATCAGTGTGTCTCTCTTTTCCCATCGCAATCAGTGCTTTTTCATTCAATCCTGTTACTGCAACATTCAGGTCAAATACTTTTGCGACAGAAGTTCCCATGGTACCATGATATTCTTTTTTATCTCCAGCAATGTTATCTGCACAGATTCTTGCCTGTTTGTTGGCAGGTCCAGCCAATGGAACCATCGTTTTCTCTTTTGTGATAAAATGTTCTACTTCTATTACATCTCCAACTGCAAAAATATTTTCTTTTGAAGTATGAAGATTGGAATCAACCCAGATTCCACCTTTCTCATTTAAAGTAAGTCCTGCATCCTTTGCAAGAAAACTGTTGGGTCTGACTCCAATTGATAAAATAACCAGGTCAGCCTTTACTTCCTTGCCACTAGCAAGTTTGATTTTAATTCCATCTGCTTCTTTCTGAAATGAGCTCACACCATCACCAAGAATTAAATCCACATGATTCATACGCATATTTTCATGAAGTAATTGTGCCATTTCATAATCAACAGGTGCCATAACCTGATTGAGCATTTCTATCAGTGTAACTTGAATACCAACTGCATGTAGATTTTCTGCCATTTCAAGTCCAATAAAGCCACCACCGATGACTGCCGCCGTTTTAGGTTTCTTATTCACAATTTCAGCTTTTATTTTATCGGTATCTGGAATTGTCCAAAGGGTATAAATCCCTTCCTGATCAATCCCTTCAATTGGAGGCTTCAGTGGCGAAGAACCAGTCGCAATCACCAGATTATCATAACTTTCCTGGTAGACCTCCTGCGTCTTCAAATCTTTCACATGCACCAATCTTTGATCCGGATCTATTTTAATTACCTCACTTAATGTCCTGACATCAATCTTGAACTTCTGTTTCATTGCCTTTGGCGACTGTAATAAAAGCGCCTCTCTGCTTTGGATGACATCCCCAATATAATATGGTAACCCACAATTTGCATAGGAAATATATTCTCCCCTTTCAAACATAACGATCTCCATTGATTCGTCCCGACGTCTGAGTCTCGCCGCTGTGGTTGCCCCACCAGCCACACCACCAATAATTACTGTTTTTTTACTCATTGCCTCTCCCATCTACATGCTTTTTGCATGCTCAAAAGCCACTTGTGAAGCTAAACTTTGATATATTTTTATCATAGCAATTACACTCTTCACTCTCTGTGACTAGGTCACAAAAAAAACAAAAACGACCCCATTTTATTGGAGTCGCCACTTTATTTACCTTGTATCATCCTCTGGCTGAATACTGTCGATTTTGGCACCTGCTATTTTTATCGTTTCCTGAATTTGTTCTATTGCGATTCCCATTTCTTTGGACACTTCAGAAATAGAAACTTTACGTCCAAGAAGTTGTGCCAGTTCTTCTGCCTGTTCCGCTATTTTATTGATTTCCGAAACAATTTGCTCCTCTTCTTTTTCACTCTCACCGTTTTCAATCACAGCCGCCTCCATTGCTTCTAAAATGGATTGCAGAATCATCTGGTCTGCCTCTTCTGCCGTCTCAGCTTCAAACAGCATTCCTGCCATTATGGTAAGCGCTACATTGCCCTCCCCAATCAGGTCTTCTAGCAAAACGCCCTGTCCCACATAAAGCCTTGCAATGTCTGGAACCTGCGGAAGGTAGTGATTGATAATTCTAAGAATTGCATCCTTCTCCCCTGTAATTGCTTTCATGGTCACTTCGGCAAATTTGGACTTTGGAATTGTTTCTAACATAAAAATTTCTTCCAGATAAGACTCTAGATACTCTTTTTCCTCTGTTGACATGAACTCATCCAGATTAACAGGCTCTCCTACACCGATTTTGTTTGCTTTTAGGTATTCCACTATTGCTTCTGTCTGCTCTTTTGAAAGTGACATGTCTTTCAGTGCTTCTTCCAGTTGCCCTTCCGTCAGACTCCCGTCTTGCTTTTTGCCAAGCGTAATGATTTCTTCTAATTTCTTTCGAAATTCAAGTTCTTTTTCTTCCATACTTACTCCTATATTAAAGTAATCGTTTCAATCATCCATGCTATGCACTTACCATGTTATGCACTCACCATAATTTTCATTCACAATTTTTTTCATCCACTTATTTTTTGATATGCTCATGTGTAAACAAATGATCCTGACAGTACTCATAATTTCCATCGCACTTTGAGCAAAAGCGAAAGTCCAGCTCTGGATTGGTTTCACTTGTTCTTCCACAAATTGCACATTTGTGTTTGGCAACTCGCTCGCTCGCTCTAACCTGACGTTTATATTCTGTTCTCCTTTTAATCTGCTTTGGAGACAGATGCGACATATTTCTTCGTAGTAAAAATGTCAGAAGAAAATTCAATAGAGAAGCTGCAATTACAAATTTAGAAATATAAGTTCCACTGAAAAAATCATACACAAGCATCACGCCATATACCATTCCAAGCCATTTTACTTTGACCGGAATCACGAACATCAGTAATACCTGAATGTCCGGAAAGGTAGCTGCAAATGCCAGAAATATGGACATATTTACATAATAGGTGCTAAAATAATAGGCAGCCATTTTATAAAATTCATCCCCATACACTGCAAGTTCATTGGCTCCTAGTAAGCCTGTTTCGACACATAACAAGAGTAGAAAGCTCCCAATTACAGTGAAAATCATTCCCGAAAAAATATAGAGATTATATTGAAATGCACCCCAGGCTCGCTCAAGCGCTGTACCCAGCGAATAGTAAAAATATAACATAATAACTGTGAAAATACTAAACCCTGATGGTGGCACGATCAACCAGGTGATGATGCGCCAGATTTGCCCATGCAAAATCGCATTGGGATTAAGTGTTAAATAATTCAGAAAATCTGAATTTACAAAACTAATCGCATAGCCAAACCCGTAGCAAATGATAAGGTACAAGGAAAGATTGTGAATCGCATACTTTCCCCATTTTTGTTCCATTTTACTTCTTAAATTCATTGTGATATTGATTCCTTTCTGCATAGATTGCGAAAGATTTATCTTTCACAATTCCTTCTGTAAACAAGTTAAAGTGTCTTATCACTTCACTTTTCATGAATAGATTGACAGACAACCATATAAAGATAATATGAGCATCTGTCAGTTTATTCAAAAAGAAATGATTCAGATATGGCAGCAACGAAAGAACCGCCATATCTAAATCCAATTGTTTTTACTCTCTTATGCTTTCCATAAGCTGTGTAGATTGCAGTATTCATAAGCTGCAACAACTTCATCTGTGTCTGATAAGTAGAACACTGCTTTTGGTTCTTCGCCAGCAGCAAGTTCTTTTCTCTGGTGTCCTTCTTTTGTCAGAATAGAAATCCATTCAATATGGTGTTCCGGAAGCATAGGATGCGCAACAGATCCTACTGAAACTGTAACCTTATTTCCATCAACAGAGATGACTGGCACATGTTTTTCTGCCGCTCCATCAGAAGTTCCGGGGATAATCTCATTCATTTTTTCACCACAACACATTACATCTACACCTGAATTCTTTACATAAGCAATAATATTTCCACAGTGTTTACAAATATAATATTTCTGATCCATCCTTAGCTCC
>CANRNK010000035.1 GCA_947631985.1 uncultured Lachnospiraceae bacterium
ATTCTGGAGAATGCAGAAAAAATTGCAAAAGTTCATAAAAACCTGATTATAAGAGTACCTGTTGTTCCGGGATTCAATGATACAACAGCAGAAATTCAGGAAATAGCAAGATTTTCAGCCAGATTACCAGGTGTAAAAGAGTTACATCTTTTGCCCTATCACAGATTAGGACAGGATAAGTATACGGGGCTTGGACGAAAGTACCTTCTGGAAGGAGTAGAACCTTTGAGCCAGGAGTACATGGAACGATTACTGGAGGAAGCACAAAAAAATGGGCTACGATGCCAGATTGGAGGGTGATATGCTTACTGATGGAATAGAGAGAATTATACAGGAAATTGTACCTGGAAAACAAATTACACTGGCACATGTGATTGCGAACCCAGATGCAGTGTTGTACCAGAAGCTTGGCTTAGATCCTACAATGGATTACGCAAAAAGTGCGATTGGTATTATTACAATGACACCAAGTGAAACCGCAATTATTGCAGCAGACATTGCAATCAAGGCTTCAGGGATAGAAATCGGCTTTGTAGACAGATTTAATGGAACCTTAATTGTAACAGGAACCGTTTCGCAGGTGGAAGCAGGCGTTGTGGCGATTGTTGACTATTGCAGGGACAAGTTAAAATTCACCATTTGTGATATTACAAAAACCTGATTACCCAAAGCGTTCTGGAAAGTACTGAATCAGACAGTTTGAGAAAACAAAAAGAAAACAGAATAAAACAACAAAAAACCAACAAAATATTTGACTCGCAATAGAAACAATGGTAAGATACAAATAAATAAAAGATAAAACCACATATACTAGGAGGATACAACATGTTATCGGAATATGAAATCAAGAAAGAGATTTGTGACATTGGAAAGAGAATTTATGACAGCGGAATGGTAGCAGCGAATGACGGCAATATCTCTGTCAAGTTAAATGAGAATGAGTTCTTATGTACACCAACTGGTGTCAGCAAAGGATTTATGACACCTGATTATATCTGTAAAGTAGACAGAGACGGAAAAGTAATTCAGGCAAATAAAGGATTTAAACCATCCTCAGAAATTAAAATGCACATGAGAGTTTACAAAGAAAGACCAGACGTGAATTCAGTTGTGCACGCACATCCAATGTATGCAACAGGATTTGCAATTGCAGGGATTCCTTTAACACAGCCAATCATGCCAGAAGCAGTTATTACACTTGGATGTGTTCCAATCGCAGAGTATGGTACCCCTTCCACAGAAGAAATTCCGGATGCAATCTCTAAATACCTTCAGTATTACGATGCAGTTTTACTGGAAAATCACGGAGCACTTTCTTATTCAGATTCCCTCCTTGCGGCATATCACAAAATGGAATCCGTAGAATTTTATGCGAAATTATTATTCATTGCAAAACAGCTTGGTGGACCAAAAGAATTATCAAAAGCACAGGTAGAAAGACTTTATGAAATCAGAAGAGAATTTGGCATGACTGGAAAACACCCTGCAGACGTTTGTGCAAGTCTGAAAGAAGGAAAGACAAGCTGTCACACCTGTGGTGCTTCCTGCCAGGGAGTGTCCTCTACTCCAACAAGTGAAAGCGATTATACAAAATTAGTAGCAGAAATCACAAAAACAGTGATGGCACAGCTTAACAAATAAGCATTCCACGGATAGAAAAGGAGTAAGTTCATGAGTAAAGAACTGTCTAAAATACTCCACGATCTGGATGGACTGACGAACTATATTGAGGCACTGAGTATGTTGACAGACGATGAACATCTGTCGGATAATTTCAGATATATGCAGAAAAAGACACAGGACAGTAAAGCATACATTATTGAAACAGTGGTTAAGGATACGCTTGGGAATTATGTAGACCAAAAACGTGACATTCCAACCAGACAAGAGATTAGTCTGGAAGAAGCGACTGTCTTGATTAGGAAGATTGAAGAGAAAGCGGCTTCCATGAACCTGAGCATTGTTGCAGCCGTGTTCAATTCTGCTGCCAGACCTGTTGCCATCCACTGCATGGATGATGCCTATATAGCGAGTTACGATGTCGCGGTCAACAAAGCATATACATCAGCGGCACTTAAGATGCCTACAAGTACACTGAAACCACTCTGTCAGCCAGGCGCACCCTTGTATGGAATACAACATACCAACGAAGGTAAAATCGTAATCTTTGGCGGTGGAGAAATACTAATGCATAAAGGGAAACTGATTGGAGCACTGGGTGTCAGTGGCGGAAGCGAAGAAGCAGACACCGCTCTCGCAGAGTACGGTAGAAGCATGTTAGAGGAGGTTATGACGTGGTAGTAGGAGAACGGGAAATCCGGGATATTGTGTTAGAAGTTGTTTCGAAGTTAAAACAGGAGGAAGCAACAGCTGGCAGTCTGGGTATTTTTGAAACAATGAAGGAAGCAATTGATGCGTCGATTGCGGCACAGAAAGTGATGCATTCCCTTTCAATGGATGGAAGAGAAAAAATCATTCAAAATATCAGAAAACATACAATAGAGAAGGCAGAAGCACTTGCAGTTTTAGGAGTTGAAGAAACTGGAATGGGTAATGTCCCTCATAAAATACTAAAACACAAGTTAGTAGCAGAGAAGACACCAGGAACAGAAGATATCACAACCACTGCCTGGTCAGGAGATCGAGGTTTGACGTTGGTTGAAATGGGACCGTTTGGCGTGATTGGTGCAATCACACCCTGTACCAATCCAAGTGAGACAATTATCTGTAATACGATTGGGATGATTGCAGGTGGCAATACCGTAGTCTTCAATCCGCATCCGGCAGCAATCAAAACCTCCATCATGGCGGTCAATTTGATCAATCAGGCTTCTCTTGAAGCAGGCGGACCGGGTAACATTGCAGTAACAGTTAGCAAACCAACCATGGAAACAAGTGATCAGATGATGAAACATCCAGCAATTGGGCTCATTGCGGCAACAGGAGGCCCTGGTGTTGTAACCAGCGTTCTTTCCTCCGGGAAAAGAGGAATCGGTGCGGGAGCAGGAAATCCACCTGTATTGGTAGATGATACTGCGGATGTGGCAAAAGCAGCAGAAGATATTATAAATGGATGTACCTTTGATAATAACCTTCCCTGTATTGCAGAAAAAGAAGTCGTTGCATTCGAGAACATTACAGATGAACTCATCTACCATATGAAAGAAAATGGGGCTTATCTCATTGGGGAAGAACAGCAGCTTCAGCTGACAAGTCTGGTACTTCCAGATGGAAAACTGAATCGAAAGTATGTTGGGAAAAATGCAAAATACATTCTTGCTGGAATTGGAATTGAAGTACCGGATACAGTTCGATGCATCATTTTTGAAGGCAGAAAAGAACATCCTCTGATTGCAGAAGAACTTATGATGCCAATTCTTGGAGTTGTCAGAGCAAGAGACATCGATGATGCAATTGAAAAGGCGGTATGGCTGGAACATGGCAATAGACATTCAGCGCATATGCATTCAAAAAATATTGATAATCTGACAAGATTTGGAAAGGCAATTGACACAGCTATTTTTGTAAAGAATGCACCTTCTTATTCGGCCTTAGGATTTGGAGGAGAAGGATTTTGTACCTTTACAATTGCCAGCAGAACTGGTGAAGGCTTAACATCTGCAAGTACTTTCACGAAACGAAGAAGATGTGTAATGGCTGACAGTTTTTGTGTCAGATAGAGAGGAGAGTAATCTTGGACATGAACGAAAAAAATATTGAAGAGATCGTAAAGCAGGTACTCCAGGGAATGACACCGAAGGCGGTTAATTCAGTAACAAAAACAACTGGGGGAGCAATTCCTTTGAAAAGCAAGGCAGCGATGCTTACGGCTCTGGAAAAATATGAAATCAAAGAGTTTCCCATTCCAAATATTGGAGACGATGACATTCTGGTCAAAGTGGAAGGTTGTGGAATCTGCGGAACCGATGCACATGAGTTTAAAAGAGATCCATTTGGATTGATTCCATTAGTACTTGGACATGAAGGAACTGGCGAAATTGTTAAAATGGGTAAGAATGTAAAAAAAGACAGTGCAGGGAAACCACTTGCACTCGGAGATAAGATTGTTACCTGTATGATATTCAAGGATAATCCAGATATCACGATGTTTGATTTAAACAAACAAAATGTAGGTGGTGCGGATGTATACGGACTTCTCCCAGATGATGAGATTCATTTAAACGGATGGTTTGCAGATTATTTGGTAGTCAGAGGAGGTTCTTCTGTATTTAACGTAAGTGATCTTGACTTGGATTCAAGAATTTTGATTGAACCAGCAGCAGTTTTAATCCATGCGGTGGAGAGAGCAAAAACAACAGGAATTCTTCGATTCAACAGCAGAGTTGTCGTACAAGGCTGTGGACCAATCGGACTCCTTTGTATCGCTATCTTACGAACGATGGGAATCGAAAACATCGTTGCAGTGGATGGAGAACAGAAGAGACTTGATTTTGCAAGAGAGCTTGGAGCAGAAAAATCCGTAAACTTCAAGGACCACAAAGGAATTGAAGCGTTAGCTGAAGGAGTGAAAAATGCATTTGGTGGATATCTTGCAGATTTTGCATTTCAGTGTACAGGGTCTCCGGTCGGACATTCCAATATATATAAGTTCATCAGAAATGGTGGAGGGCTCTGTGAATTAGGCTTTTTCATTAATGGTGGGGATGCTACAATCAATCCACATTTTGATATCTGTTCAAAAGAGTTAACGGTGGTTGGTTCCTGGGTGTATACGCTGCGTGACTATGCAACTACGTTTGACTTTCTGAAAAGAGCAAAAGGAATTGGATTACCAATTAATAAGCTGATTACACATAGATTCCCATTAAGTCAGATTAATGAAGCACATCAGACAAACCTGAGAATGGAAGGCCTGAAAATTGCAATCATTAATGAGTAGAGTCAGGTGAGGAGTAAACGATGTCAAAAGCAGTAGGAATCATTGAAGTCTTTGGTCTGGCAGCTGCTTTTGCAGCAGGAGATGCCGGATGTAAAGCGGCGAATGTTACAATAGAAGCATTCGACCGTAATAAACCTGCAAACGCAGATGCATTACCAGTTCCGTTGATTGTCTGTGTGAAATTTCGGGGTAGTGTGGAAGATGTGACAGCGGCAGTAGATGCGGCAGAAGAAGCAGTGAATAAATTGACGGGTGTCATTACAAAACACGTGATACCTAATCCGACACAGGATACAGAAAAAATGTTAAAACTGAACGGTCTTGATAAAGACTAAACTGGAAAAGAAAACGATAGCAACTCAGGAGGAAAAAGAAATGGCACAGGAAGCATTAGGAATGGTAGAAACAAGAGGACTTACAGCAGCAATTGAAGCAGCAGATGCAATGGTAAAAGCAGCTGAAGTTACCATGATTGGAACAGAAAAAATCGGTTCAGGTCTTGTAACAGTTATGGTAAGAGGAGATGTTGGAGCGGTAAAGGCAGCAACTGAAGTTGGAGCAGCAGCAGCAGCAAGACTTGGAGAATTGGTTGCGGTTCATGTCATTCCAAGACCACATACCGATGTAGAGAAAATTTTACCTACAATCAAATAATAAGAGGTCAATATGAAATCATTAGGTTTTATTGAATTACCAAGTGTCACAGCAGCTGTCATTGCGCTTGATACGATGTGTAAAACAGCAGACGTAGAATTTGTTACCTGGGAAAAAAAGCTGGGTGGCAGACTGGTTACCATAATTGTACAGGGAAATGTGTCAGCGGTAACAGAGGCGGTTGAGACTGCAGCGGCATCCGCTTTGAAAAAACCTTGTGTTCATTTTGTAATTGCCAATCCGCATGAAGAAACCTGGAAAATGGTTCAAAAGAGTGCGCAGCGGCTGTTAAAGACTAAGAATCCGCAAGAATAAGCAGGATTTGGAATGGACGGTGAACGAATGGCTGAAAGTAAGAAAAAAGAAACTGTTAGGAATGAGATTAAGGAGGAAAAAAGAATGGCACAGGAAGCATTAGGAATGGTAGAAACAAGAGGACTTGTAGCAGCAATTGAAGCTGCAGATGCAATGTTAAAAGCAGCAAATGTAACATTAGTTGGAACAGAAAAAATTGGATCTGGTCTTGTAAGCATTATGGTAAGAGGCGATGTTGGAGCAGTGAAGGCAGCAGTAGAATCAGGGGCGGCTTCCGCTTCTAAACTCGGAGAACTTGTAGCAACACATGTAATCCCAAGACCACATGCAGATGTGGAAAAGATTCTCCCATCTTTAAAATAATTACAATAACAGGCGGGCATCGGTCCTGGGGAAGCCATTGCTTTTCCGGGGCTGCATCTAAGCCTTATGCGGGGTGTAAAAAATGGATCACACAGAAGTAGAATTCATTACCAGATTAGTGTACGATGTGATAAATCAGGAGAAGAAAATAGACAATTCAGAGGGTTTTTTAGTCCCGGTTGGCGTTTCGGCACGCCATATTCATCTAACTCAGAAAGATGTGGAAACACTTTTTGGAGACGGATATCAATTAACAAAGAAAAAAGAACTCATGGGTGGGCAGTTTGCATCAAATGAAACCGTCACCATAGTAGGATTAAAGCTACGTGCAATTGAAAATGTTAGAATATTAGGACCTGTAAGAAGTGCAACGCAAGTCGAAATTTCAGCTACCGATGCGTTAAAGCTCGGTGTGAAGGCACCAATCAGGGAATCAGGAGACATCAAAGGCTCCGCACCGATGGCTGTTGTAGGGCCGGTGGGTGTTATATATATAGAAGAAGGCTGTATCATTGCCAAAAGACATATTCATATGTCGCCACAGGATGCAAAAGCAGCAGGCGTAATGAATGGACAGACGGTATCTGTGAAAGCAAAGAACACGAGAGCGACTGTATTTGACGAGGTTACGGTACGCGTGGATCCAAGTTATACACTGGAAATGCATATAGATACAGATGAGGCAAACGCAGCATCAATTAAGACAGGTGATAGTGTCGCAATACAATAAGCAAAAGACTTTGGGTAGATTGGAGCGGTTATGATCATAGGAAGAGTAATAGGCAGTGTTGTAGCAACAAGAAAAAATGAGAATTTAAAAGGAAATAAATTTCTTGTAGTAGAGCCTGTGGATAAATTCCGTACAAATAGTTCTAATATTGTTGCAATCGATAATGTGGGAGCTGGAATTGGAGAAGTGGTTCTTATCGCACTTGGAAGTGCGGCAAGGATTGGTTGTGGAATTCCAGATGCACCGGTAGATGCAGCAATCGTGGGAATTGTAGATTCTGGAATTGGATGGGAGTAATTCTATGGCCACAGTAGAACTGACATTGACAACTGACCAGATAAAACCATCAATAGAAGAATTAAAACAAATTTTGCAGGAAAATGGGATTGCAGGTGCTGGTGGAGCAGGATTTCCAGCATATGGAAAACTTAGCCCAAAAATCGACACTTTAATTCTAAACTGTGCAGAATGTGAACCCCTGATTCAGGTGCATAGACAGATGTTGGCATTTCATGCAAAGGCAATTCTTGCTGCGCTGAATCTTGTTGCAACGGTGGTGGGAGCAGCCGAGATTCTGATCGCACTCAAACCTAGTTACAAAGAAACAATCGAAGCAGTAGAAGCCGTTATGCATCAGTATCCTAAAGTGAAGCTTTGTTTCCTAAAAGAGGCATATCCGGTAGGGGATGAAGTCATTACAATTTATGAAGCAACTGGAAAAGTGGTTCCACCAGGAAGTATTCCAATTGAAGTCGGTGTAGCCGTTTTTAATGTGGAAACTGCATATAATATTTATCAGGCAGTCGAAAAACAACAACCTGTTACGACGAAATATCTGACCATTGCCGGAGAAGTAGAACATCCTGTAACTGTAAAACTTCCAATTGGGATGACGATAAAAGAAGCAGTCTCTTTTGCCGGGAAGATTACAACGGAGGATTTTGTCTTTATTTCTGGTGGCCCAATGACTGGGAGTGTTGCGAAGGGACATGATCTGATTACGAAAACAAGCAATGCAATTTTAGTGCTTCCAAGAGACCATTTCGTAGTTCGCAAAAAAATGAGCAATGATGTAATAGATATGCAAAGGGCAATGGCAAGTTGTTGCCAGTGCAGAATGTGCACAGACCTTTGTCCGAGATACCTTTTAGGACATCCGATTGAACCACATGCTTTTATGAGAAGTGCTACAACCGGGGTCACAAAAGACCTGAATCCATTTTTGGACACCTTTTTTTGTTCTTCCTGTGGATTATGTGAAATGTTTTCCTGTATGCAGAATCTTTCACCGAGAAACATGATTACTTCTTATAAAAATGGACTCATCCAAAATGGGGTGAAAAGACCAGAACAACCAAGATGGGAAGAAGTAAACAAGATAAGAGACTATAGAATGGTTCCAGAAGATCGACTGGTTGCGAGAATTGATCTTGAAAAATATGAAAAGAAAGCACCGCTATTTGAAGGGTTAAAAGACGCCGGGTGCGTGAATATTTTATTAAAACAACATATTGGGGCACCGGCATTTAGCATTGTGTCGAAGGGTCAGCAGGTTTTTGCGGGTGAAAAGATAGCAGAAGCGGTTGCGGATTCATTGAGTCTTCCAGTTCATGCATCAATTGACGGAATCGTAACAGAGATTTGCGATACCTATATAGCAATTACAAAAAGTTCCAAAGGAGGATCCGAAGAATGAGCAAAGCAATCGGAATGATTGAATACCTGACAGTCTCTACAGGAATGGCTGCCTCCGATCTTATGATAAAGACGGCGGAAGTGGATATTATTGAAGCACAGACTGTCTGTCCAGGAAAATATATCATCATCATACAGGGACAGCTTTCAGCCATTCGTGCTGCAGTGGAAGCTGCAAAGCACCAGTATCCAAAGCATTTTATTGATAGTTTTGTGCTTGGTAATCCTCATGAATCTATTTTTGCAGCGATTTATGGAACCACCAATATTAAGAAGATTCGGGCACTTGGAATTCTGGAGACGTTTTCTGTAGCTTCTATGATTGTAGCAGCGGATGAAGCAGCTAAAAGCGCAGAAGTCGAATTGATTGAACTGAGACTCGCACGTGGAATGTGTGGGAAATCCTATATGTTCCTGACCGGAGAAGTGAGTGCGGTAGAGGCTTCGATTGAAAGTGCAAAAAGAGCGATCCAGGACGGAGCAATGATGCTAGATTCTACAGTAATTGCAAATCCTGATGAGAAACTTTGCAGGACTATGTTATAATAAGAAAAACATATTAAGCAAAGGTGGTTAAAAAGATGCTGGCGATAGAACGTAAAAATATGATTCTCAGAATGTTGCAGGAAGAAAAAAAAGTGATTGTAGCAGATCTGAGTAAGAAATTTGAAGTGACAGAAGAAACCATCCGACGGGATTTAGAAAAACTTGAGGGAGAAGGCCTTGCCCAAAAGACTTACGGTGGTGCAATCTTAATTGAGAATCCAAATGCAGATTTATCCTATACCATAAGACAGAAGGCAAATGTTGATAAGAAGCAGGCAATTGCGAGAAAAGTAGTGGGTCTGATTGAAGATGGTGACCATATTATGCTTGATGCCAGCTCAACTGCTGTGTATATTGCAAAAGAGCTGAAATCAAAGAAGAACCTGACTATTATTACCACTTCAATTGAAATTCTCTTAGAGTTGGTAGATGTCTCGGGCTGGAAAGTCATGGGTACCGGTGGAACCATGAAAGAAGGGAATCTGTCTTTTATAGGCCCACACTCAGAACAGATGCTTTTGAACTACCATGTAGATAAAGCAATCGTGTCCTGTAAGGGAATTGACATAAAGCGCGGTTTTACAGATTCCAATGAAGCGGATGCCCATATCAAGAAGGTGATACTTGATTCGGCTAATACAAAAATTCTAGTTGCCGACAGTACAAAATTTGAGCGCGTATCATTTGCGAAAAGCTGCGATTTTGAAGATATTGATGTGTTTGTCACAGATGAAAGACCAACGGATGAGTGGATTGCCAGATTTGAAGCAAGCCAGGTTGAGGTGCTTTTTGGGACAGAAGGATAGATATACTTCAGATTGGATAATGAAAGAAATATGATAGAAATAATGAAAGAAATAATGATACAAAAGGGGTATGATTATGATACAGACCAAACGGGTATTGGCATTTGATTTTGGCGCTTCAAGTGGAAGGGCAATGATTGGGGAATATGACGGCAATACAATTACGTTAAAAGAAATCCATCGTTTTTCAAATGATCCAGTGGTGGTGGGTGATACCATGTATTGGGATACGCTCCGGCTATTTTATGAGATCAAACAGGGAATGATGAAAGCCAAACATGCAGGTGGGTTTCAAAGTATTGCAGTTGACACCTGGGGCGTTGATTTCGGACTTCTGGATGAAGATGGCAGATTGTTAGAGAATCCGGTTCACTATAGGGATGCAAGGACAACGGGGATGCTGAAGGAAGCGTTTGAGCTTTTGGATGAAACAGCTTTTTATGAAATTACGGGTAACCAGTTCATGGAGATTAATACCGCTTTTCAATTACTTTCTCTTGCGAAAAAGCGTCCAAAACTTCTTGAACGGGCTAAGACGATGTTGATGACTCCCGACTTATTTCATTATCTATTAAGTGGTGTTAAGAAGACGGAGTATTCCATTGCTTCCACGAGTCAGTTATTAGATGCCAAAAAGAGAGTCTGGTCCGATCAGGTACTGGAAGCATTACAGCTACCAAAGGAAATTTTTACGGAGATTGTACCTTCAGGAACCAAAATAGGACAATTATCGAAAGAGATCTGTGAAGAGCTGGGACTAGAGCCTGTTGATATTATCGCAGTGGCAGGCCATGACACGCAAAGTGCTCTCGCTGCTGTTCCGACAGAAGAGAAAGACTTTATTTTTTTAAGCTGTGGAACCTGGTCGTTGCTTGGTACCGAACTTGAGGAACCTATTATCAATCAAAAGTCTGCAGAATTCAACATCACGAATGAAGGTGGATATGCAAATAAAGCAACTTTTCTAAAAAATATTATTGGACTATGGCTGATTCAGGAGAGCCGTAGACAGTGGATCAGGGAAGGGGAAGAATACGGATTTGGACTTCTTGAAGAGATGGCAAAAGAAGTAAAACCCTTTCAATGTTTTATCGATCCTGATTCGCCCGAGTTTATTCCAGCTGGGAATGTTCCAAGAAGAATCAGAGAATATTGTAAAAAAACAGGGCAGGAAGTTCCTATGAGTCCTGCTGAAATAACAAGATGTATTAATGAAAGTCTTGCTATGAAATATAGATATTCCTTAGAACAGATTGCAGAATGTACAGGAAAAGAGTATCAGTCCATCCATATCGTAGGTGGGGGTGTGCAAAGCACACTGCTTTGCCAGATGACGGCAAACTCCTGTAATTGTAAAGTAGTAGGGGGACCTGTAGAAGCCACTGTATTTGGCAATATTGCACTCCAGTTGGTGGCATCTGGAGATATCAAAGATCTGAGCCAGGTTAGAAAAGTAATTTCTGCCTCTAGCGAACTCTACACTTACGAACCAATGGACAGCGACTTGTGGAATGTGGCATACCAGCGGTTTAGACAAGTAACAAGCTTATAACTTTCCTTCATAATATAGTATAATTTTCCAGAGGAGAACTCGTATCACTGCTATGATACGGGTTTTTTCCTTTGCCTCGGGGTATTTTTTTGTGGTTTCCAAAGGCAGGTGTATTGTAAAAATATTGGTATTACTATATAATACCAATATAAACTTAAAATCACAGAAAAAAATAAAGAAAGAGAACCGCCCGAAAATAAAGAAAGAGAACTGCCAAAAAACAAATAAGAGACAGGGTAATTGAAAATGGAATCAGGAAAACTGTATGAAAGCTTAGTCTATCAAATCAAGAGCAAAATATACCGCGGAACTTATTCTGATCAGGAAGCGTTGCCGCCAGAACGTCAGCTTGCACTTGATTTTTCAGTGAGCAGGGTCACAGTCAGGAAGGCGATGGAATTATTAGAGAAGGAAGGTATCGTGGAACGCCTTCAGGGCAGTGGGAACCTTGTTCATTTAAAGAAAAAAGGTTATAAAGGAAGTTTGGATCTGATTGCCTTAGTAGCACCAGCGCAGAATCCATTCTTTGCGACCTTTCTTGACTACTTCCAGCAAAATGCACAGAGGTATGATTCACTTGTCCTCTTAAAACAAAAGCCAAAACAGGAAAAGCTAGAAGATGAACTCTTCCTGCTTTATCAAAAAAATATTAGAAATGTAGTGATATGGCTCGATGACCTGGTGCTTGATGTGGAATATGTGAAGAGGCTGCGGGGACTTGGAATGAATCTGGTATTTCTGGATATTACAATTGATACCCCTTATGCAGACTGCGTTCGCACAGACAATCGGGATGCAATCTACAGATTATATGACTATTTGTCCGGTCAGAAAAGAAAGGTATCTTATTTTGGATGGGATAAGGATCAACTTACCAGTGTCCGAGAAAGAGAACAGTTTTTTAAGGAAAAGTGTAGTGACGGTGAGTTGGTACATCACCTTTGTTGGGAGCAAAAAAAGGGGCTTGCAGAGCAGATGCGTTCTCTTTTGCAGGGATTTGAAATGGGAAATGCAAGGCGACCCGATTCAATTCTGTGTGGGGACGGAGAAATCAGTATTCTGCTTAAAAAAGTCATCGTAGAACAAGGAATCGACGACATACTCATTGCAGGGGTAGATGACTACCCGGAATCGGGTGAACTTCGAATGTCTGTTTATCGACAAAATTATGAGAGTCTGGCTGGAACTGTATATGAATGTCTCAGGGAACAAAATAAAAATCCTCAAAAATGGAGAGCAAATACCTATCTCGTCAAGGGAGAACTCATAGAACGGGAATAAAGAATCAAAAGAAGAAAAGAAAAGAAAAAAAGATAAGAAAAAAAGATAAGAAAAAAAGAAAAGAATAGGAGATCAAAAGATGGAGAAAAAGTATGATGTAGTGGCATTGGGAGAGTTGTTGATTGATTTCACAGATAGTGGAGTGAGTGACCAGAAGAATCCTTTGTTTGAAGCCAATCCAGGGGGAGCACCTTGCAATGTACTCGCAATGTTGAAAAAACTGGATAAAGAATGCGCGTTTATCGGGAAAATTGGAAATGATATTTTCGGCAGAATGTTAACAGATGTGGTAAAAGAGGTTGGAATATCAACAGAAGGCCTTGTGGTAGACCCTTATTACAACACAACACTTGCCATTGTGAAGACATATGAGAATGGGGAAAGAGATTTTTCTTTTTACAGACACCCAGGGGCAGACATGATGTTGAAAGCGGATGAAGTAAATTATGATTTAATAAGATCCTCAAAAATCTTTCATTTTGGAACACTGTCTATGACCGATCCAGAAGCAAGAGAGGCAACGAAAAAAGCAATTGAATGTGCAAAAGAAAATGGATTGATTATCTCATTTGATCCCAATTACAGGGCACCGCTTTGGGACTCCCAGGAAGCGGCGATGGAACAAATTGCCTATGGATTATCAGTCTGCGATGTTGTTAAAATATCAGATAATGAAATCGAGATGATGACTGGAAGTAGTGATTTTGATACGAGTGCACAGGCGTTACTAGAAACCTATCCAACCATCAGATTATTGAATTTAACGGCAGGAAAAGATGGAAGTTATGCTTATTATGGAGAAAAAAAGGCATATCGTGGGATTACACACAATGATGGTGTGATTGAAAAAACAGGAGCTGGTGATACTTTCTGCGGAAGTATGTTAAATTATGTGCTTGAACATGGACTGGATGAGCTAACGGAGAAAGACCTTGGAGATATGCTTACCTTTGCAAATACTGCGGCCTATCTTGTGACGACTAAAAAGGGTGCAATTCGATCCATGCCTGAAAAAAGAAAAATTGAAGAACTAATCAAAGAAATCAAATAAGAATGAAGTAAATGAAATAAAGATAAATAATGAGAGATAGCAAAGAGTATTTACCACGAAATCATGAGTGGAGGAATACTCTTTTTTTGTAAATGCCATTAAGGGAAAGTTTTCCTAGCAATATAGGTTGACAAACCGTAGTGAATTATATATTATTACATTGTAATGTTACTACATTACTACAAAGGAAAGAAAGTTTAAAAAGATAAGCAAAAAGAAAATAAAAAAATAATTAAAAGAAAGAAAATCCAAATCAGAAAGGAGAAACAAATGCTTGACGTAACAAAATTAAAAAAAGACGTTCCAATTCCATTGTACTTTCAGCTAAAAGAGCTTCTCCTTGCAGAAATCACGAAGGGAACGTATCAAACAGGGGAAGCAATTCCAACGGAAAAAGAGCTGAGTGAAATGTTTCAAATTAGCCGTACAACAGTGAGGCAGGCAATTAGCGAACTGGAACATAAGGGCTGGTTAAACCGTATGAAAAGTAAAGGAACGTTTGTATCGAAACCTAAATTTCATCAGAATTTCACCAATGCATTAGAGTCATATAATGACCAGATCATAAAAAGTGGAAGAGTACCAAGTACAATCGTACTGGATTTTGAAGTGATGGTCCCACCTGAAGATATCGCACTACATCTTGAGCTGCAACCTGGAGAGAAGGCAATTTTCCTCCATAGGAAGCGAAGTGCAGACGGAGAACCTATTGTTTCCATGAAGTCCTATCTTCCCTACAAAAAATGTGAATTCGTCATGAAACATAACCTGGAAACAGAGTCACTCTATCAGATTCTTGCAAGCAGGGAGGAGACTAGAATTTGCAAAATAGAACGTTTAATAGAGGCAGTGGAAGCAACAGCTTATGATATGAAAAATCTGGAAATCAATCGTGGCAAAGCAATTCAAAAATTTATTTCAAAGGGATTTAATGCTTCCGACGAAGTAATTGAGTATTCGATTTCCAGATATCGAGGGGACCGGAACACATTTGAAACAATCCTGGTCAGGAATGATTAGAGGATGTTAGAGTGCGTAAAAGGGAAGCTGAGCAATTGAAATAAAGAGGAAGAACGATAAATAGAAGACAACAATAAATAGAAGTACAACAATTTAAGGAGGATATCATATGTCATTCGTAACATCAGAAAAAATGCTTTTAGATGCACAGGCAGGTGGATATGCAGTAGGTGCGTTTAACGTAGAAAATATGGAAATGGTAAAAGCAGTCATTGCTGCAGCACAGGAACTGAAGGCTCCAGTCATGCTACAAACAACACCTTCTACAATTAAATATGGAACAGTAGAAACCTATGCGGCAATTGTTGCAGCAGAGGCTGCAAAAGCAAGTGTTCCAGTGGCACTTCATCTTGATCATGGCAGCAGTTATGAACTTGCAGTTCATGCAGCAAATTCCGGGTATACCTCGGTCATGATAGATGGATCAGCATTAACTCTTGCGGAGAATATCGAGCTTACGGCAAAAGTAGTCAAAGAGGTAAAGTCTCTTGGCATCCCAGTAGAGGCAGAACTTGGAAAAGTTGGTGGAAAAGAAGATGACTTAGAGGCTGAAGCGGATACCAATACCAATGTGGCAGAGGCTGTTGAATTTGTTGAAAAAACGGGAATCAACTCACTTGCAATTGCAATTGGAACCGCACATGGATTTTACGCAGGAGTTCCCGTACTTGATAAGGAAAGACTTTCAGAGATTAAAAGTAAAGTATCAATTCCGTTGGTACTACATGGGGCATCCGGACTAAGTGATGAAGAAGTCAGAGAATGTGTGAGGCGTGGAATCTGTAAAGTTAATTTTGCAACGGAGCTTCGAGCAGCTTATTCAGAAGCTGTGAAGCATTATTTAGAAGAAAAGCCAGACACCATAGACCCTAAGAAATATGGAGAAGCGGCAATGGATAAAGTGAAGAATCTGGTAAAGGGCAGAATGATGGTATGTGGATGTGATGGAAAGGCAGAATAACCTTTTCTAGTAAAGCAAGGAGGATTCGTGTTGGGGAAATATATTCTTAGTATTGACATAGGAACCAGTGCCTGCAAAGTTGCTGTGTTCAACCGAAAAGGCGAAGTCATCGCCTCGGTAAACGAGGGCTATCCAGTCTATTATCCGCACCCTGGATATGTAGAACAAAAACCAGACGAGTGGTGGGCAGCTGCCTGTAAGGGAATCAGGCGAGTCATGGAAAAAGGCGCTATTGCAGCAGGTGAGATTGCAGGAGTTGGAGTGGATGGACAAAGTTGGTCAGCGATTGCAATTGATAAAGAGGGAAGTGTATTATTCAATAATCCAATTTGGATGGACACCAGAGCAAAGGATATCTGTAGCAGACTCAACAAGGAGATCGGTGCGGAGAAGATTTTTTCTGTAGCGGGGAATCCCATGCAACCATCGTATACGACTCCCAAAATTTTATGGTACCAGGAGACTTATCCAGAACAATATAAAAAGATAGATAAGGTACTTCAGTCAAATAGCTTTATCGTATATCGTATGACAAACAAAACATCTCAGGAAAAATCACAGGGGTATGGTCTTCATTGCTTTCATCTGGAAAAAGGAATCTGGGATGCCGATATGGCCAGAACGCTTGGTATTCCGCAGAAATTTCTTCCTGATATTTATGACTGCCATGATGTAGTAGGAACTGTCAGTGCCCAGTGTGCCGCACAGACAGGACTTCTCGAGGGAACACCTGTTGTGGCAGGGGGACTGGACGCTGCATGTGGTACGCTTGGTGCCGGGGTGTATGCCAATGGTCAGACGCAGGAACAGGGTGGACAGGCAGGCGGTATGAGTATTTGCACGAAGGAATATACGGCGAGTCCAAATCTGATCTGTAGCTATCATGTCATTCCCAATCTGTGGCTTTTGCAAGGAGGAACCACCGGTGGAGGGGGAGCTCTTAGATGGTTTGAAGGAATTTTTGGAGAATATGAAAGAGAACTTGCAAAAAAAACAGGAGGGAATTCCTTTGCATTGCTGGATGAATTAGCAGCAGGAATCGCACCTGGAAGTGACGGAATGATTTTCCTCCCTTATCTTGCAGGAGAACGTTCCCCTATCTGGGATCCAAATGCGAAGGGAGTTTATTACGGAATTGATTTCAATAAAACAAAAGGCCACTTTGTAAGATCATTATTGGAGGGAGTTGGCTTCTCTCTTCTGCATAATATAGAAGAAGCAGAAAAGGTGGGAGCATATGCAGATGTCTTGAGAGCAATGGGAGGAGCGGCCAATTCCAAAGTGTGGACGCAGATCAAAGCAGACATTACAGGCCGGAGAATAGAAGTACCCTCCTCTGATACTGCGACAACTCTGGGTGCGGCAATCCTTGCGGGCGTGGGAATTGGCTGGTATCAAAACTATGAAGAAGCAGTTCTTGAAACCGTTCAGGTGACGAGGGTGCATGAACCTGATCTGGAAAAACACGAACAATACAAAAAACAATACCAGAGGTATCGTTCTCTCTATGAAGATTTGAAAGATTCAATGAGTCAATCCTGGTAGGTATAAAATTAAAAAACTTCAGGGATTGATCCAGGACAAAAAACAATCAGAAAGGCATGGTTTAGAACATGAAAGCAGCAGTCGTATATGCAAATGAGGATGTCAGATATGAAGAAATACCAGAACCAGTAACGGAGCCGGGAAGTGTAAAGATTAAAATTGCAGTTTCTGGAATCTGTGGATCTGATGTTCCACGTGTGCTTCATAATGGAGTTCACTTTTATCCAATCGTCTTAGGACATGAATTCGCTGGTGAAGTGGTAGAAATAGGGGAACAGGTAACTGGGGTCAAAATTGGAGATCATGTAACAGGAGCTCCGCTTCTTCCCTGTATGAAGTGTCAGGATTGCCAAAGTGGCAATTATGCACTCTGTAGGCATTATAGTTTTATCGGATCGAGACAGCAGGGAAGCAATGCACAATATCTTGTGATTCCAGAAAAAAATGTGATTGTTCTGGATCAGGAGGTGTCTTATGAAAAGGGTGCTATGGTAGAACCTGCTACAGTAGCCCTTCATGGTATTATGCTAAATGAATATAAAGGTGGTGGGTACGTCGCGGTTCTTGGAGCTGGGACGATTGGAATGTTTACACTACAGTGGGCCAAATTATTTGGTTCGAAAAAGCTGGTTGTCTTTGATATCAATGAAGAACGTCTGGCGCTTGCCAAGAAATTAGGAGCAGATGAGGTGATTAACACAAAATCAGAGGGTTTTTTGGAGCAGGCAAAAGAGGTGACCGAGGGCGCTGGATTCGATTATGTGTTTGAGACAGCAGGAGCTGCGCCAACGATGTATCTGGCGTTTGAACTGGCGGCAAACAAAGCAAAAGTCTGCTTTATCGGAACACCACATGTGGACCTTACTTTTACCCCCAAGATGTGGGAAAATATGAATCGAAAAGAGTTTCAACTGACAGGTTCCTGGATGTCTTATAGTGCTCCTTTCCCAGGCAAAGAGTGGACGCTTGCAGCACACTATTTTGCAACAGGCCAACTACAGGTCCCAGAAGAGATGATTGCACACAGAATTCCTATGAGTCAGGCACAGGAGGCCTTTGAGTACTACAAAAATCCAGGCGGTGTTGCAGGGAAAATACTTTTGGTAAATGAATAATAACAGGAGGCTTTTATGATTTTGACAGTTACCCTTAATGCGGCAATTGACAAGCGCTATGTTGTTGAAAATTTTGTTCCATATACGGTAGGACGCGTGAAAGAATGTACTTACTCCGCAGGCGGAAAAGGCTTGAATGTATCGAGAATTGCAGCAATCTATGGAGAAGAAGTAGTGGCTACAGGTTTTCTTGGAGGACATTCTGGCGCGTATATTGCGGAAGCAATTGAACGAGATGGAGTGAAAAGTGCATTTTTATTCACCCAGGGAGAGAGCAGATCCTGCATTAACATCTATGATGAGGCGACAAAGAAACAGACAGAACTGCTGGAACCCGGAATTACGGTGACAAACGAAGAACTCAGGTTGTTCCTTGCTCACTATGAAACCCTTGTCAAAAAGGCAGATGTGGTCAGTATCTCAGGAAGTGTGCCAAGGGGCGTACCTATACAATATTATGGAGAACTCATCCAACTTGCAAAAAAACAGAAAAAGCCTGTTTTGTTAGATACCAGTGGGGAACTCTTGGAAAAAAACCTGAAATTTATTCCAGATATGATCAAGCCAAATGATGATGAAATTGCGATGCTGACAGGGCAGGAGCATCTATCAGAAGAGGAAATTCTAAAAGAAGCGATGACTCTCTATCACAGCGGAATTACCTATGTTGTGATATCACTTGGGAAGAAAGGATCTCTCACAGTATGTAAAGACGGTGTTTTTCGTGCGAGAGTGCCACAGTTTAAACCTGTGAATACGGTTGGCTGTGGTGATGCCATGACAGCAGGTTATGCAATCGGACTTGCACATAACATGAGTGGAATAGAGACAGTCAGGCTGGCAAGTGCAATTTCTTCTGCAAGTTCAATGTGTGCTGGAACGGGCATGTTTGAGAAAAAAGAGCTTGGAACAATGATGGGACAGATTGAAATAGAAAAAATTTGGAATAATAAGGTGTAAATCGAAGACAGGAGGGTTAAAAATGAACGTAGCAGTAGATCCAAAAAGTGTTCCAAGAAGAACGTTATATACAGGTGATACCATGCCCGCAATTGGGATGGGTACGTTCGGGTCAGATAAATATGATCCAGAGGTAGTCTCAAATGCGGTTGCAGGAGCAATCAGAGCAGGCTATCAATTATTTGACTGTGCGTCAGTCTATGGAAATGAAGACAGAATTGGAAAGGTTTTCAAACAGGCATTTGAAGAAGGTGTTGTGACCAGAGAAGATTTATTTATCACCTCAAAAGTATGGAATGATAAGCATGCACCTTTAGATGTACTGGAGTCCTGTAAAAAGAGTTTGCAGGATCTTCAGCTTGAATCGATCGATCTATATTTTGTACATTGGCCATTTCGCAACTACCATTCACCTGGATGCTCTGGAGATGCAAGAAATCCTGATTC
>CANRNK010000036.1 GCA_947631985.1 uncultured Lachnospiraceae bacterium
CGCAGATGTGCGAATGCCCTTGGCGCAGATGTGAGCGCACAGAAAAAGGACCAGCCCGTAGACTGGTCCCTTCCCCTCTTTTTGATTAGATATTAGAATTACTGTTTTGCATCTTTTTTGGAAACTACATCAAAGACAACTGCAGCCAGCAATACTAAGCCTTTTACAACCTTCTGATAGTTTGAATCAACACCCATGATATTCATACCAAGGTTGATAACACCCATCAGAATCGCACCAACAATTACTCCAGGAACCGTTCCGATTCCACCGTATGCAGAAGCACCACCAATGAAACAAGATCCAATCGCATCCAATTCATAGTTTGTTCCTGCTGTTGGGTTTGCAGAATTAAGTCTTGCTATTGTAATCATACCTGCAACAGCTGCAAGAAATGACATATTCAGATAGGCGATGAAATAGACCTGATTTGTATTGATACCTGATAATCTGGTTGCTTTTTCATTTCCACCTACTGCATAGAAATAACGTCCTACAGTTGTTTTATTCGTGATATACGCATAAACCAGAATAATCACTACAATCCAGATTAATACTGTTGGAATTCCTTTGTGCTGAGATAATTTCAGTGTAAATGCAAGTACTGCAATACAGATGATTGCATTTTTAGCAACCACATTCAATACTGGTTCTACTTCATATCCTTTATTTATTTTAGCAATTCTGTTTTTCATTTCTAAAGCAATAAAGAGAATACAAGCAACAATTCCTGCTACCATACAGGTAAGATTAAATGTTTCGCTATTTCCAATAAAATCTGGTACATAAGTATTAAAAAGTGCAAGATAATTATCTGGCATTGGAGCTAATGTTAACCCATTCAGGATTACATTCGATAATCCTCTAAACACTAACATACCTGCCAAAGTTGTAATAAAGGGTGGTATTCTGACATAAGCAATCCAGAATCCCTGCCATGCACCGATTAGAAGACCTGCTATAATCATAATTAACATAGCAAGATAAATATTCATTTTTCCGTTTACCATTAAACTTCCGCCAATTGCACCAACAAAACATACAACTGATCCAACAGAAAGGTCAATGTTACCTCCTGTCAAAATACATAAAAGCATACCAGTTGCAAGAACGAACACATATGCGTTCTGTGCGATCAGGTTGTTAACGTTAGCAGGAAGAAGCATCTTCCCATCTGTCTGCCATGTAAATAATGCTGTAACCAGAATTAATACAAGCACCATCGTATACTTTTTTAAGACGTCCTTTGCCTTATCCATTGTTTACTCTCCTTTACTTGATCTTAAGATTCGGGACATAATGAGTTCCTGAGTAGCCTCTTCATGACTTACTTCTCCAACCATTTTTCCCTCATTCATAATATAAATGCGGTCACACATACCTAATATCTCAGGAAGCTCAGAGGAAATCATGATAACAGATTTTCCTTCACTGACCAGCTGGTTAATGATACAGTATATTTCGTATTTTGCACCGACATCGATTCCTCTGGTCGGTTCATCAAGTATGAGGATGTCTGGATTTGCAAACATCCATTTTGCCAATAATACTTTCTGCTGATTTCCACCACTCAGATTTCCTACATTCTGATTCACGGTTGGACACTTTGTTTTCAGCTTATCTTTATATTCAACTGCTACCTGATATTCCTTGTCCTTATCAATCACACCATTTTTACTAATAGAACCCAGATTTGCCAGAGTCGTATTAATCTTAATTGGATTAGAGAGAATCAGACCATTTCCTTTTCGGTCTTCCGTTACATAAGCAAGTTTTTTTTCAATCGCATCTTTTACCGTATGAAGCTGTACTTCTTCTCCATTGATTTTTAGGCTGCCACTGATGCTTGTTCCATAACTTTTTCCAAACACACTCATCGCAAGTTCAGTTCTTCCTGCACCCATTAATCCTGAGATTCCAACAACTTCCCCTTTACGAACATTCATGCTGACATTGTCAACCACTTTTCGTTCCGTATAAAGTGGATGGAATACTGACCAGTCTTTGACTTCCAGGCTGAGTTCTCCGATATCAGACTGTTCTCTTTTCGGAAATCTGTCTGTCAGCTCTCGTCCAACCATGCCTTTGATAATGCGATCTTCTGAAATAGTGTCTTTTTCTTTATCAAGTGTTTCAATCGTAGCGCCATCTCTGACAACAGTGATTTTATCTGCTACATAAGAAATCTCATTTAATTTATGAGAAATAATAATCGAAGTCATTCCTTCTTTTTTAAACTGTAACAAAAGATTTAACAGCGCTTTTGAATCTGATTCGTTCAGAGACGCTGTTGGTTCATCTAAAATAAGAAGTTTTGCATTTTTTGCAAGTGCTTTTGCAATTTCAACCAGCTGCTGTTTTCCTACACCAATATCTTTAATTAGTGTTCTAGAAGAATCCTTTAAGCCAACTGTACGTAAATATTTATCTGCTTTGCCATAGGTTTCATTCCAGTCAATCGCAGCTTTTTTTCCTCTTTCATTGCCCAGGAATAAATTCTCACCAATTGTGAGATAAGGAATCAGGGCAAGTTCCTGATGTATGATAACAATTCCTTTTTCTTCACTGTCTTTAATCTTTGTAAATTTACAAACCTCACCATCATATATGATGTCGCCTTCGTAGGTGCCATATGGATAAATACCACTTAAGACGTTCATCAGGGTAGATTTTCCTGCTCCGTTTTCTCCTACCAGAGCGTGAATCTCGCCTTCTTCCACCTGTAAGTTAACATTATCGAGTGCCTTTACTCCGGGGAAAGTTTTGGTTATGTTTTTCATTTCCAATAGTATCTTAGCCAACTTTTTTTCCTCCCGTTATCTAATCAAAAAAAAGAATATTGTAGGCGGGCATTTGATTACCCGCCTACAACTTAAACTGTTAGTTTATTATTTTAACTGATCTTCTGTGTAGTATCCTGAATCAATTAATAATTCTTTGTAGTTGGAAGCATCTGCAAATACTGGTTCACAAAGGTATGAAGGAATAACGCCTGTTCCATTATCATATGTTTCTGTATCATTTACTTCTGCTTCAGAACCTGTCATAAGTGCATTTACCATTTCAACAGTTTTTGTAGCTAATGTACGAGTATCTTTGAAGATTGACATGGACTGTTTTCCAGCGATCATGTTTTTAACAGATGTGATATCACAATCCTGTCCAGTGATGATTGGGAATGTTTCCCAGCCAGCTGCATCAATTGCATTTGTAACACCCTGTGCTGTTGAGTCATTTGAGCAAAGAACTGCATCAAGTACTGTTCCATCATTGTAGTTTGAAGAGATGATAGCATCCATTCTGTTCTGTGCTTTTTCTGTTGACCATTCTGCTGTAGCTACGTCTGCGAATTCAACTGATCCAGATTTTATAACGATTTTTCCTTCATCAATGTATTTCTGAAGAACATCAACTGCGCCCTGGTAGAAGAATCTTGCATTGTTGTCACCTGGGTCACCTGTGAAGATTTCCATATTGAAAGGACCTGCTGCATTTTTAAGGTCAAGTTTTTCTTCGATATATTCGCCCTGTTTTGTACCAACCATGTAGTTGTCAAATGTTGCATAGTAAGAAACTGCGTCAGAGTTCATGATCAAACGATCATAAGCGATAACTTTAATTCCAGCTTCTTTTGCCTGTGCAAGAGGTGTTCCTAAAGAATCACCATCGATAGATGCGATAACAAGAGCCTGACATCCGTTGCTGATCATTGTTTCAATCTGTGAAACCTGAGTTGCAACATCATTTGATGCATACTGAAGGTCTACTTCATATCCAGCTGCTTCTAATTCAGCTTTCATGTTAGTTCCATCCTGATTCCAACGTTGTAAATCTTTTGTTGGCATTGCAACGCCGATCAGACCACCTGCTTCTGCTGGAGCTGCTTCTTCTGCTGGAGCTGCTTCTTCTGCTGGAGCTGCTTCTTCTGTTGCTTCTGCTGCTGGAGCTGCTTCTTCAGTTTTGCTTCCGCAACCAACTAACATCGTAGCAACCATAGCAACACATAATACTGCACTGATTAACTTTCTTTTCATTTCTTGTTTCCTCCCTTGAATTTTGGTTTTTGTTTTTACTACATTGTTACTATAACACGTAGGAAGTAGCAATTACTTGTCAGACTTCTTCAAATTTTAGGGATTTTTTTATTCTTTTTTTAGAAACATGTAGCATTTTTTTGGTGGGTTTTTACAAAATCACAATTTTGTCCTGTCTAAAAATGCTATTTATTAATGTTGAGATAGATTTCTTCCTCCAAATGATAGCCATCATTAATAATAAGATCCATATTGTCTTTTGTGACTGCAATTGGCTCTAATCCAACATAAGGAACTTCTCCGCTACCGTCAAAAAAAGTATTTGTAACCTGCATGGACTCTCCCGTTGCTAATTTAACCGCATATTCTGCAGCCTTTTGTGCGAGTTTTTCAACCGGTTTATACACTGTCATTGTCTGTGTTCCCTCTACAATCCTCTGACAGGCATCTAAGTCGGCATCCTGCCCAACTACACAGACGTCTCCTGCAAGTCTTCTCTCTGAAAGCGCATGAATAACCTGTGCCGCAATTCCGTCATTCCCACACATGACTGCATCAATCTTTGTGTCTTTATTTAGATAGCTGCTCACAAAATCAAATCCCTCCTCGGCAACCCACCCAGTTGCATGTCCTGTTGCTTTTACCGTAATTTCTGAAGTCTCCAGCTCCCTCATGAATCCCTTCTGTACCAGCTCAACATTATTATCTTCCAGTGGCCCACACATCATCAGAATATTACCATTATCCGGAATGTTTTGTTTGACTGACTGTGCCATGAGCGCGCCAACCTTTTCATTATCAAACGTGATATAAAGGTCAACATTCGCATTTTTAACCAATCTGTCATACGCGATTACGCGGATACCTGCTTTTTTTGCTCTTTTGATTGCATCCGTAACAGCATCCGAATCAATTGGAACCACCACAATGACATCCATGTTCTTCTCAATGAAGTAATCAATCTGTTTTGCCTGTTCTGTCGTATCTCCATTGGCATTTTGAATGTTAACTTCTGCACCAAGTTCCTTCGTTGCCTTTGCAACAAAGGCATCTCTGTCCCTTTGCCATCTTTCGATAATAAAAGAATCAAATGTCATCCCGATCTGGATCTGCTGGTCAACTTCTTTCCGGTCCGGTAATGTCTGTGTGGTATCTGCTGCACATCCCCCAATGCAAAACAGCAAAAGTGTTGTTACTGTCGTTAGAATTAGTTTCCTGCCATATTTTCTCAACCTATTTACCCTCCCGAAACTCTGTTGGCGTAACCCCTACACACTTCTTGAAAATTCTGCTGAAATAGTTTGGATCTCCGTAGCCTACATCTACGCAGATTTCTTTCATACTCAGACTTCCATCCATAAGCAATTCCTTGGCCAGTTCGATCCGCATATTTGTAACATATTCAATAAAGTTATAGCCTGAAACTTCTTTAAACAATTTACTGAAATAATAGGAACTCATATCAACTTCCTGGGAAACTTCATCCAGCGAAATGTCTTTTTTGTAATTTTTTTCAATGTATTCTTTTGCTCTTTCAATGACTCCGTTGGAATATTCATGTTTTTTATTGACGACATTTCTGGCTGCCTGTGAAATCTTATTGATAAACCAGCTCCGCATTTCTTCAAGACTGCTCATCGACATAATACTTGTCAGATATTCTGCTCTGTCCGTAAAATGATAGACCATACCTCCACTTTCATAAGCAATATGTTCCGCCATCAGAACAAATTCCAGAACCTTCAATCTAATATCATTGATGCATTCTCCATAGCTTCGTTCCATCCAGTTGAAAAAACGATCTGTTTCCACACCAGACTCTTCTGCCATTCCCTTTTTTACCATTTCAAAAATACTTTCCTCTATATCAATCGGATAATTCTCTTCATATTCACAAAAAATCGGAAGATCTCGACAATGTGCCACACTCCCATCTGTATTGCGAAGTGCATTTGCCGCATCCCGGTAGGACTCTGTGAGTTTATCAAGCGATTGAATACTGCCAATTCCCAATCTACAGGTCAGGCCTAGTTTTTTTGTCAGCTCCCTAATCATTTCCCTTGATAATTCAATCACCTCACTTCGGCTATGATACCCCTCGAGTTCTGGGTTCGCAGGAACAAAGCACACAATTTTATTCGTCATAACAGGCCCAACAGAGCAGGTAAAATGACGTTTAATCAATTCTCTGATCTCACTATACAGAGATTGTACTTTAACCCCAGAACCTACTGGATTGGTCATGTCCCTTCCTTCAACAGAATCCCCATATTCCAGGATCATCATATAGCCATGATTCTCCCGGATTCCCAGGAGCTCTTTGTATTTATCTGCATCTTTACCAAAATTTTCCTGAAGCAGAATAGAAGAAATCAGACCATTCTCTATAATAGGCACCACAAATTCCAGTTTTTCTTTGATTTTCAAATCGTCACTGCGTTTCGTACGTTGGTCATCAATCCTTCTCATTGCTTTCTGGATCACTTCAATTATTTTTTTGTGATTCACAGGTTTGTGCAAATACTCAAGAACCCCCAGATTGATTGCTTCTTGTGCATAATCAAATTTATCATAGGCAGACATGATAATAAAAAGTGTGGTTGGACAGTTCTGCTTAATTTCCCTGATCGCCTCAATTCCATTGATTCCCGGCATCTGAATATCCATAAAAGCAATATCTGGTCGAAAATTCTCTGCAAGTTCTATTACGCTTCTACCAGTTTTTGCCGATTCTACTTCGCAGATTCCCTGAAAGTTATTTTCAAGAATCATTTTGAGGGAATCAATTACGATTCCTTCATCATCTGCTAACATAATTTTATACATGGTGTTTCTCTCCATCCTGTTCTTCATCTCTGATTGGTATATAAATGATTACTTCCGTTCCCTTGTTCTCCCCATCACTATTAATGGTAATTAGTTCCTCTTCGTCAAAATACAACTTCAACCGACTAATCACATTTCCAAGACCAATCCCATTCGAATTCTTGTCGTTTGTATTCTCTTTCACTTCTTCTGATAGAATCTGATTTATTTTCTCTCTTGACATACCAGCGCCATTGTCCTTGATACTAATGCATACGTACTTCCCATTTCGATAAACCGACAATTCAATCAGACTCTCCCAAGTGATATTTCTGATTCCATAGTTGACACTGTTTTCAACAATCGGCTGCAGAATCATACTTGGAATCCGAAGGCCTAGCCACTCCTCTTCGATTCTCTTTTGAAAATGAATTTCTCCAACAAATCTCACGTTCAAAATGTAGAGGTAGCTATCAACTAAGTTAATCTCTTCTTCTATCGTTGCATCCTGGCTGATTTTCTTAAGGTTATACCTGAAAAATTCTGCCATATTCTCTACAAAAAGGCAGGTTTTATCGGCCCCTTCCATCATTGCGAGCTGTGCACCCGCATTTAAGGTATTAAACAAAAAGTGCGGATTGATCTGCGCCTGAAGGTATTTTAGCTGTGCATCCTTCAAATGCCCTTCCATGATTAGCTCACGCTCTTTCATCGCGTTCTCTTTTTCAATATTCTCTTTAATTCTTTCGATATACGCCTTAATATTCAAAACCATCTTGTTGAATGCTTTTGAAAGAATTCCAACTTCGTCCATAGAGCCGGTATCTACAATCATAACCTCGAGATTCCCATTTGCCATTTCATTGGCTGCCTTCGAAAGATTCTTGAGTGGATCCGTCATCCTCTTGGTCAGAAGATAGATTAAACCTGTATTGATCAAAGAAATAATAACCAGTAATGTCATACTAACGGTTTCAAGGTAGCGCAGTGTAACAGCCAGCGTTTCATAATTTTCTGAGTTGTCTCGAAACTGGTTATTGTTCAGGCTATAAGTCATCATGTTAATGTGTCCAAAAAGTTCTGTAGCAACCTCATATCGCTCCCTGTATTTTTCAATATTTCTTCCACGCTTCGCCTGTACGGTTTCACTTGTAATCAGCAGATACTTCTGCGTCATATTCCGAATGTTCTTCTCCATCAGGAGTGCTTCGCTGTCTGTCACTTCTCCATTCATATTTTCAAGATAAGGCTGAAGTTCCTGTTCGCTTCTATAATAAGCATCAATTGCATCAGAACTTTTGGTGTTCAGATATTCTGTCATAGAACCCTGTACATTATTGAGTGCCTCTGTTAACGAATTAAGAGTAACATTACTTTGATAAACCCGGTCAATCTGTCCAATCATAGAATTCATCGTCACAAACATGATAATATTAACCGCAAATAGAATCATTGCTGTTAAGAGAAAGGCAAGGATTAATTTGATCTGGATGGATAGGTCACCAAATGTACTTCGTATTCTCTTTATTTTTTGTTTCATTGTATTTCCTCTTCATCCTGGATCAGCTCAAGATAATAATCTACATTTCCTGCATCGATCAGCTTGGTATTCACAGGAAGATATCCATTGACGTAGCCAGTCTCTTCATACTCCTTAAGCGCTTCAATACATTGTATTCCCATCTGTACTCCATCCACAGAAATTGTCGAATAGATAATTCTTTTATCCACAGCGGTTAAAATTGCTTCCGAATCATAGTAACCAAGAATCTCTACAATCCCAACTTTATTATAATCAACTGCTGCCTGATAAGCGCATCTGGTGTCAACCGCATTGAGGCAAATCAGAATATCTGGTAGATTTTCCTCATCAAGCATCAGCGTCCTGATTGTCTCTTCTGATTGAAAAGGACTGTTTTCATCCACTGCAATTGCCTGAATTTCGATATTACTACTATCTCCAAAATTTTCTAGAATTGTGTCTTTTAGTCCCAGAAAGAGAGTGTTTTTACTCGTATCTCCACTCCCAGAATCTAACAATACATATATTTTCTGCTTCTCTTCCTGGCTCAGAAGGTCGATTGCCTGCTTGCCATATTCCTGTCCCAGGCTATAATTACTGATTCCGACAAAGCACTGTCTTAAACTTGACATACTGTCGCTAAGCACCGTCGCAACCGGGATTCCAAGTCCTACCGCCTCATTGATCAGTTCTTCTGTTTCTGCGCTGTCATCTCCTGCCACAATAATCCCATCTACGTCAGAGTCAATCGCTATCCGAAGCAGTTCCGGTACCGAATACTCAACCGGAAGATCAACTCCAAAATACTCAACGTAGATTCCATTTTCCATCCCTTGATTCCGGCATCCCTCATAGATAGAATCCCAGATTGGATCATCTGGATTGTCTGTTATCAGAACAAAATGGCGATCGTAGTACATCTCCTCTTCATTCCCCTGAATCCCAGCCTCCACGATTTTGCTCCTAAAATAAGCAACGCAACCCACCGTAAGCAAAATCATGAACAAAAGCCCAATGATGATAACTGCTTCCGTCAGGTGTCTCTTCCTATGCGCTTTTGCTCTGTTTGCTTCGTGATGGTCATTTATCTGCATACTTCTATTTAGTATGGTTTCTTTTTGATTTTTATTGTTTTCCATTTCGATTCCATTTCTTTCTAACATGATTCTTGTTAAATTCTCTTTTCTTATTATAGACATTCAACTCAAAAGAAACAATAAAAAAATAGAAAGCATGTCACCATGCTTTCTATCTGTTCTTTTATTCATTGCGAATTGCCGCAAGTGGGCTTAATCTCATTGCCCGCAAAGACGGGAAAAATCCTGCGACCATTCCAACTACGACCGCAAAGATTATGGCTGAAAATGCAAGCCATGGTGGAATGTAAGAGAGGTTTGTCATCTCCATCCCCATATTGTTGACAACCGTATTAATAATAATTGAAATCAAAAAGCTGAGAACAATTCCAATACACCCACCAATAAATCCTATATATCCTGCTTCTAGCAGGAACATACCCTGAATATTTCTCAGGTCACACCCTAGAACTTTCATGACACCAATTTCTTTGGTTCTCTCATAAATCGACATCATCATCGTATTGGTAATACCAATCGCTGCAACAAACAAGGATACAGCTCCAATTCCACCCAGCACCGCCTGAATATAGCCAAACTGCTCCTTAGTGGATTCTACCCATTCTGAATTGCTACTTGCCTGATATCCCATTTCATTGATTTCTGCCTGCACCTGATTGAGTGCATTCAAATCATCCACATTCACATACAGACTATTATAATAAATTTCTTTATATGGTTTCCCGGAAGACGTTGTGGGCTGTCCCGGTATCGCTTTGTTTTTAAATGTCTTTTTCAGTTGTGTCTTTAATGCATCAATATCACAGAATACGTTCCAGGAATTCATATTGTAATCTTCAACACCCCCTGCAACCAGTCCACTTGCTTCAATCAGATATTTCTTGGGTGGTGCAACCGGCGTCGTGTTCTCTCCCGGATTCTGTGATTGGTAATAAGCATCCATATCAAAAATTACAAATACCGGATCTTCCATGAGATTGATATCAGGTAATTTTCCACTCATCCAATAGCTGTCATTGGTCTTCGCATTTCGAAAGTCAGTAATCACCTGATTCCCATATACAAACGAGAGTTTTGCGGCTCCTGCCTCAGGAAGACTTCCTTCACTTAATTCAATATGCATCTTCTGCAATGCTTCAAGCGTCATGCCACGTACATTCAGGTTGCTTTCATAGCTTCCATATTTTGCAAGAACACCGAGTTCTAGTACTGGAGAAACAATCTCTACATGTTCTATGGCAGCAATTGCTTCAACCGCTTTATCATCCAGCCGAATTTTTTTCTCCGTTCCCCCACCAGCAATTGCCTTCTCGCTGGTTTCAAACATCATATCTTGGCCACTTGCTTCATATACATTGATTGTAGTCAGTCCGCCATATTTCTCAATCTGGTCCATAGAACTTTTGTTAAGTCCCAGACCAAGAGAAACCATTACGACTATCGATGCTGTTCCGACCACAACGCCCAGCACAGTTAAAATCGTTCTGACTTTCCTCTTCCAGAGACTACCGGCACTCATCCTTAGTAAATCAAGAATCTTCATCTGCACTCCCTCTCATTCCTGTTTTCATCAGGGTTCGTCTATTCCTTCCAGTTCCTTCTGGAGCTCTAATGCTTCTTTTTTCTTTTTTTTCTTTTTCAGCACAACCACAAGAATTGCAATACCCAGAACAACTACCGCAACAACAATCCAGATTATCATACTTCCCGAATTTGTCTCTTCTACTGGTTCTTCGATTACTCCGCCACCATCCAGTCCCGGATCCATCATTTCAGATACATAAAGATTAATTTCTTTTTCTGTCGTGGTGACCTCACCCGCTGCGTCCTCATAGCTGATTTCTACCTTGATAATTCCTTCATCCATTGTTGGCGCAATTCCATTTACCATCGCATCTACATTGCCTGTTGCGCCTGGCTCAACTTTCCCAACAAAACTTTCTCCACCCGATATGCTGTCTCCTACAAATTTAACCTGCGTATTATAAAGCGTTGTTTTTCCAGTATTGTACACGCTGAACATAATGTTAGCCTGTTCACCAACCATGATTGCTGCTGGCATAATTTCAGGTGTGCTGGTTTCAAATTTTGATTCCTGTTTAATTGGAATCGAAACACTTGCCGTAGATTCATAAGGATTATATTTTTCATCCTCATATTTCATCTTGATATTAAGAGCATATGGCTTTTGCGCCAAATCTGCCTTCGCTGTCATTTCTATCGTAAGGTCTGCTTCTCCACCCTGTGGAATGCGGTCGATATAGACTGTATTAGAACCAGACGTTGGAAGAAATGCGGAATAGGTTGCATTTTCATCCTTTCCCTCTACCGCTGCTTCCAAGTCAAACTCTACGTTAGATACAGCTGTTCTCTGTGAAGTATTCTTTACATGCACATTTAATGTAAACGTATCTCCTGCATAAACCTCTTCTGGATTCGTTCCAAATCCTGTCACAATAATTCTTGGTGTTGATGTTTTGGTTGCATCATCAGCCCCCTGGTCAATACTCCCACTACCAGGTGCTCCCACTGTCTTAACAAAAGTCGTCAGGGTTGTTGTTTCAATCGCACCATTGACTGAATAAGTCAAATTATATGTCAGCTTATAATATCCTGACAAGACATCTTTTCTTGCTTTGAATAAATAGGAAACCTCTCTTCTGTTGGTGATTGCATCTGCTTTCGTCTTATTTCCAGGCAAGTCAGCAACCAGTTCTGTATATCCCGACTTCTCTATTTCAAATGGCCATTCCGTTACCGTAGCGGATGTGACCGGATTAATTACAATATTGGTAATATTTTCTGTTCCAAGATTGAAAATCGGAAGAATCACCTGCACGCTATCACCATATCTTACTTCTGGTGTCGGACAGTTGTCCCCAACTGTGATAAATTCTTTTGTTGTCGAAGGCGTATCTGAATTCTGTGCCGAAATCACAGCGTCCATCTGCCCTTTAATCGTCGAAATATAGGAGGCTATCTCAGATTCTGTCATGGAATTATTCGCGATATAGGTATTCGCACTACTATACAACTTCTCAATTTTTGTTTTTGCCTCAGCTGTAACGTCGTTAATAATATAAAGATTATTCTTATAATTTGCAAGCTCTGCATAATACTCAGACTTGACGTCCCCTGAAGCATTCGAGACATCATTATCACTCACTGCATAGACTTCCATCGGTCCTATACTTAGAACCAGACACATTACTGTAAAAATAAGTATTCTTCTAATTTTATTCATCCTGCCCCATCCTTATTTACATTAAAATTAAAACTTCGTTTATTGTTATATTTCTTCATACATCAGGTCTGGCTGTGTATTATCAATGATTTTAGTAATCTTTCCATCACTGATTTGAAAAATCCGATCTGCAAAGGTGGCTAATTTTTCATCGTGTGTTACCATAACCAATGTCTGATTTTGTTCTCTCACAACTTTTTTCATCAGTTCCATCACTTCTTTCGAGGTATTAGAATCCAAATTCCCTGTAGGTTCGTCTGCAAAGATGAGTTCTGGATCCACTACCAATGCTCTCGCCACCCCGACTCTTTGCTGCTGCCCACCTGACATCTGGGTTGGTCTATGCTTCTTATGCGTTCCAAGTCCTACCAGTTCAAGTACCTTTTCTGCCCTTAAAAGCCTCTCTTTTTTTTCAATTCCCTGAAAGTTAAGGGGTAATGCTACATTTTCAATTGCATCAAGTGTAGACATCAGGTTAAAAGACTGGAAGATGAATCCAATATGTTCTCGTCGAAACTTTACGAGCTGGTTCTCAGATTTATTTTCCATGTGCTCACCCGCAATCACAATTTCTCCTCTTGTCGGCTGTTCCAACCCTGCAAGCATATTCAGCAAAGTTGACTTCCCTGAACCTGAGGTTCCTACAATTGCACAGAACTCCCCTTTGTAAATGGTAAAATCTATTCCGTTCAAGGCCTTTACCTTTGTGTCTCCTACTCTATAAATCTTATAGAGATCACTGACACTGATTACAGGTTTTTTCTCTTCTGTCATGTTCACACTCCTCTGACTATGATTTGCATTCCTATTTGTTCAGAAACAAAACACAAAAAGCGTATGCATCCATTGCGGACTACATACGCCTTTATTATATCATACAAACATGTCTTGGCTAGTTTGTTTTTCTTAATGCTTTTTTAAGGCTTTCTTAATCTTCCAGTCCAAAAGCATCATGTGTTGCATTCATTGCCTTTACCGCTTCTGCTTCATCAATCAGAACTGTCACACGTATTTCAGAGGTTGATATCATTTTAATGTTGATATCTGCGTTAAAAAGACATTCGAACATTTTTGCTGCCACACCTGGGTTCGACATCATCCCTGCACCAACAACCGATATTTTTGCAACATTTTTCTCTATTTCAACATGTTCTGGGTTCAATCTGCTTTTGCTGTCTTCAATTACTTTTAATGCTTCGTCCGCTACATCACCACTTACTGTAAAAGAGATGTCTTTTGTATTATTACGTCCTACTGACTGCAAAATCATATCCACGTTGATATTTGCCTTTGCAAGCACATCAAATACGCGGAATGCGATCCCTGGCTTATCATCTAATCCCACTACAGAAATTCTAGCTACATTTCGATCTGCTGCAACACCACTCACTAACATTCTTTCCACTTTTACATCCTCCTTTACAACGGTTCCTTCTTCATTGGATAAACTGGAACGTACCACAAGAGGTACGCCATACTTCTTCGCCATTTCTACTGATCTGTTATGAAGCACGCCTGCTCCAAGCGTTGCCAGATCAAGCATTTCATCATAGGTAATCTCGTCTAATTTTCTTGCTTTTGGTACATATCTTGGATCTGCAGTATATACGCCATCTACGTCTGTAAAGATTTCACAGGTATCTGCATTCAGCGAAGCTGCCAGCGCTACCGCAGTCGTATCCGACCCGCCTCTTCCAAGTGTTGTATAATCGTCATATTTATTAACACCCTGAAATCCTGTGATGATAACTATTTTCTTTTGATCCAGTTCATGAGAGATTCTTTCAGAATCAATTCTCTTAATTCTTGCATTGCCATATGCCGAAGTCGTGTGCATTGCAACCTGGTATGCATTCAGGGAGATTGCTGGAATCCCAAGCACATCAAATGCCATGGCCATTAATGCAACCGATGTCTGCTCTCCTGTTGTTAGTAGCATATCCATCTCTCTTTTTGATGGATTTGGATTAATGTCCTTCGCCATTGCAATCAGCTCGTCAGTTAGTTTTCCCATTGCTGATAGCACAACCACCACATTATGTCCCTTTTTGTATTCCTCTGCGCATCTCTTTGCAACATTATAAATTTTTTCTTTGTTCGCAACAGATGTTCCTCCAAATTTCTTTACAACTAACATAATCTCCTCCTTCTATCTCCTGCTATCTCCTGCTTATTTTGAAAATAAATAGTCTATCATTTCATACCCTTTATCATGACGGTTATGACTCCTGCGTGCTTCTTCTTCGTTATAATTCCATGAATTCTTTTGCAACGCTGTTGAATCATATAATAAATAAGGAACCGGATCCGATGTGTGTGTTCTTATGAAAATCGGGGTCGGATGATCTGGCATGATCAGCAGCCTGAAATCAACTCCAGCATCTTTTAGTTTCTTATAAATTCTGCCAATCACTTTTTCATCCAGATACTCAATCGCCTGTATCTTTCTCTCAAGGCTTCCCTGGTGCCCCATTTCATCAGGTGCCTCTACATGGATATAAGCAAAGTCACAGTTCCCTACTGTGAGTGCCTCTATGGCAGCATCTGTTTTTCCTTCATAATTCGTGTGAAGACCACCATTGGCACCTTCCACACTGGCAACCATCATTCCTGCTCCAACTGCGATTCCTTTTAACAGATCAACTGCCGAAATCATGATTCCTTTTTTTCCTGTCTTTTCCTCAAAAGAAGTCAGCATCGGCTTCGTGCCTGCCCCCCAGAACCAGCAACAATTAGCTGGATTCAGTCCCTGCTTCTTTCTTTCCAGATTCAAAGGGTGATTTCTTAGGATTTCATGACTCTTTCTCATCATTTCACGCAGAATCAGATTCTCTGGAAGATAAGCACCTATTTTTCTTTCCAGAATATCGTGGGGTGGTGTAAGCGCTACGACTTCTCCCCCCTCCCAGATCAGACAATGCCTGTAACTGGTTCCAAGATAAAAATGATGGCTCGAAAGCTCTAACTCTTCTCTCACTGCATCTAATAAAATCTTGCAATCCTCTGTACTGATTTCTGAAGAACTATGGTCAAGAATTGTCTTTTCTTCAAATAAGCCATCTTCGTCTGAAATCGTTACAAGATTACACCTGATTGCAATGTCTGTCTCTTTCATCGGAATTCCAATACTCAGTGCCTCAAGTGGAGATCTCCCCGAATAATATTTTCTAGGATCATACCCCAGAACAGATAAATTAGCCGTATCAGATCCAGGGCTCATACCCTCCGGAATCGTTTCAACCAGCCCTATTTCAGACTGCTTGCTGAGCAAATCCATTATTGGTGTTTTTGCATATTCAAGTGGTGTTTTTCCTTCAATTTCTTCGATTGGAAGGTCAGCCATTCCATCTCCAAGAACAACGATATACTTCATATTTATCCTCTTCTTTACGCTTTTTATCTGTCTTTATTCTTCAATCCGAATCATTCCTAGGATATCCAAAACCTTTTCAGCTTTTCTTTTATATTCAGCCTCTGTCATCACGCCTGTTATTACTGCAAATTCTGACTTGGACGCTTCTAACACAATCACCTTAGATGCATCGAAAAGTTCTTTCATCTGTGGTTGCGTTGTTTCGCTTGTTGCCTTGAATCGCACGAGAAATCTCCGGCTTACTTCTTCTATGGAATGCATCTGTTTTTCAGATTCCTTCCAATTACAGGAAATCGATACATTTTTGTGTCTGGCACAGTCTATTACATCGCCTACCACTGCACTCGCAGTAGGCAGTTTTCCTGCCCCCGCCCCATAATACATCGTGTTTCCAAGCATATTGCCTTTTACAAGGATTCCATTGAATACGCCATCCACTGCAAATAACGGGTTGGACTTATTAATCAAAAATGGGGCAACCATAGCAAACGGAGCTCCGTTGTTTTCTTTGCTCATTGCCAGAAGCTTGATGGTATATCCAAGACTCGACGCATATTCAAAATCAATTGGTGAAATCTTAGTGATTCCCTCTGTCGATACCGCGTCATATTTTACAGTTTCTCCATACATTAATGAAGAAAGAATCGCAATTTTTCTGCCCGCATCATGGCCTTCTACATCCGCCTCAGGATTTTTCTCAGCAAATCCCATCTCCTGCGCTTCCTTTAATACATCTGCAAAGTCGGCCTCTTCGTCTCTCATCTTTGTTAAGATAAAATTGGTTGTTCCGTTCAGGATTCCCGTAATTCCTTCAATTTTTTCTGGTGTAAGAGAAGAATTCAATGGTCTGATAATTGGAATTCCACCGCCAACACTGGCTTCAAACATATAATTACAGTGATTCTCTTTTGCAATACGAATTAATTCAGGTCCATGTGCCGCAACAAGTTCCTTATTTGACGTGCAAACGCTTTTCCCTGTCAAAAGTGCCTTTTTGCTAAATGTGTAGGCTGGTTCAACCCCACCCATCGTCTCACAAATAATAGAAACTTCTGTATCTTCCAAAATGATACTATAGTCATGAACCACCAGACTTTCATTTGGATCTCCTGGAAACTCTCTTAAGTCTAAAATATACTTTACTTCAATCGTCTCATTCAGCTTTTCCGTAATTGCATCCTGATTTTTTTGAAGCACTTCAACCACACCTGATCCTACTGTTCCATATCCTAGCACCGCTACTTTTACCATGACGTTCTCCTCTATCTGAAAATTTGATCTTTCCCTTAATTAAATCTCTCTCTTATTCCTTTGATAATATCTTTACATAGTGGACACCTTTTTGCTGTTCCATTTCTTCTACCATTGAAGATAAGTCTCTGGTAGTCTGTAACACCTGAATACTAATGCTTAAAGAGGCCGTTCCATTGATTGGAATACTTTGATGAATTGTAAGGATGTTTGCGCGATATTCCGCCACGATTTTCAGCAGGTCCGATAGCAGACCTGGCTCATCATCCATCTCAAAAATGAATGTAATCGTTCTTCCCTGTGTATTATCATAAAACGGAAAAATATCATCCTTATATTTGTAAAAAGAACTGCGGCTAATCCCCACCTGGTCAACTGCATCCTGAATCGTTGGAACTTTTCCTGATTCAAGAAGACGCTTTGCTTTTACAACGCTCAGTAATACTTCTGGTACCGCCTTTTTTCTTACTACATAATATTCTGTTGAATCCATGCTCACCCTCTGTTACTTTCTAAAAAGATGCATAGAAATACATATTGTTTCAAAAAATGAATGTTTATACAGAATGTTTTTCTACGGCAGACAGTTGTTTGTCGTTGGGAGATATTGTAGCATAGGCATTTCCTCTTGACAAGTCCCTTTTGCAAAAAAGTCATGCTATTTTTCAAGCATGACTTTTACTGAATCTTCATTTTTTCTGTTTTTTCAAACACCACTTATCGTAGGATTTTTCGCCTTTTCATGTAAATTTGCTTAATCAAGAGGATATTTCTCTGTTAATTCCTTTACAATTGCAAGTGCATCTTCCACTTTTACTTCTCCAAACTTGATTAGAATCGAAATTGCTTCTGCTATTCTATCCATATCTTCAGGTTTCATCCCTCTGGAAGTAATTGCTGGCGTACCAAGTCTGATTCCACTTGTTACGAACGGAGATTTAGGATCATTTGGAATTGTGTTCTTATTTGCAGTAATATGTGCTTTATCTAACAGTTTCTCGATTTCTTTTCCTGTCAGATCAAAAGGAGTCAGATCCATCAACATCAAATGATTATCGGTTCCTCCTGATACAATTTTAATTCCCCTTTCCATAAGACCTTGAGAAAGAGCCTGCGCATTTGCAACTACCATTCTCTGGTACTCCTTGAACTCTTCCGTTAGTGCCTCTTTGAAACAAACTGCTTTCGCAGCAATTACATGCATCAAGGGACCTCCCTGAATTCCTGGGAAGATCGCTTTATTAAAGTTATACTTATCTGCTGCAGCCTGATTGCAGAGGATCATTCCTCCACGTGGTCCCCTCAGGGTTTTATGCGTTGTCGTTGTAACAACATCGGCAAACGGAATGGGATCAGGATGAAGGCCTGCTGCTACAAGACCTGCAATATGAGCCATGTCGACCATAAGAACAGCTCCTACTTCATCTGCAACTTCTCTAAACTTTTTAAAATCTATCGTTCTCGCATAGGCACTCGCACCCGCAATAATCATTTTAGGTTTTGACTCCAATGCAATTCTTCTCAATTCATCATAATCTATAAATCCCTCATCATTGACACCATAAGGAACTACTTTGAACCATTTACCGGACATATTAACCGGACTACCATGCGTAAGATGACCACCGTGATTCAGGTTCATCCCCATAATCGTATCCCCTGGATCTAGCACAGCAAATTGCACTGCCATATTTGCCTGCGCACCAGAATGTGGCTGGACATTGACATAATCACATCCAAACAACTCTTTTGCTCTTTCAATTGCAAGATTTTCTGCCTGATCCACACACTCACAACCGCCGTAATATCTTTTCCCCGGATATCCTTCAGCATATTTATTCGTCAGGGGGCTTCCCATCGCTGCCATGACTGCTTTACTCACCCAGTTTTCAGAAGCAATTAATTCAATATGGCTATCCTGCCTCTTTTGCTCTTCCTGAATTACACCTGCTATTTCAGGATCTACCTTAAGAATTTCATCAAATGAATACATACTACTACCTCCTGCCGGAATTCTGATACCATTTTCAGATGTTCTTTCCCCATCCGCTTAACAGCACTCATTATAGCATAGTTCATTTTGATTGCAAACACTTTCTCACGACAACGTGTGAAATTCCGGAATACGCTTTACTGTTAATCCACTCTTTGATAAAATATGCAGTAACATCCTGCCTAAAATAAAATGAAAGATAACTTATGAGGAATCCCTATGCATCATATTATCATCAACCCAGCTTCCCGTTCTGGAAAGGGTATGAAAATCTGGCATCAGCTTTTACCAATTCTTCAACAAGACAAGGTTGCCTTCCAACCCTACCTCAC
>CANRNK010000037.1 GCA_947631985.1 uncultured Lachnospiraceae bacterium
ATGTCCGCTGATTGCGGCAGCCAGATAAGACACACAGATTTTTTCAATGGTTTTATCAGTGTAATTTATGGTGCCATTTTTTATAAATTCGATACCTGACTGCTTTGCACCAATCATACAATAGTTAAAGACGGAGTCCGTTACAAAAAATGCCTTGCCATCATGGGGAACGTCAGGTGTCGTGGCATCTGTATCTTCGTAATAGCGTGCTGCAGTATTCAGAATCCCTTCAAAAGAGGCAAGCTGGTCTATGCTGATTCCGCTTTTTTTTGAAAAACGATCAAAGATGGTTCTGTTGATAAATAAAACTTCAGTAGACTTTGCAGTAGGGAATACAGCGAGAGACTGATTGGGGAAGAGACCTTCTTCCAAAAATCGTGGAACATAGAGAGACAGCTCTTCTTCGGAAAAATAATCAGAAAAATCTACAAGCAACTCTTTATCTGCCAGTATCATTGCGGTCTTGGGATAAGCGGTAGTCAGATCAGGTAGAGAAGGAGCGCCAGGGTCGTGATTTGCAGCCATTGTAAGCTTTTCATGAAGCTCAGAGGATCCAGAGATTGCAGTTACGGTAATAAAGACTCCTTCTTCGACTCCAACGGTAGCATTAAATTCAGTAATCATTTCATCCATGGTTGATTTAAGCTGCCCACCATAATTATGCCACAGCGTAACTGTGACTGGTGTCTTTGACCTTTGCATATAATAGAAGAAAAAGAATAGTAAAAATAAGAGTAATAGAATTGAGAAACCTACACGAGCATATTTTTTGCGCATAGCACCCTCCCCATTGATGCAAGACAAACAATAAATTTCAAGTTTATTTTACCATATCAGAGAAAAAACAGGTATTAAATACACTCAAAAAACGTGATTATTATAAAAATAAATATAAAAAAGTAAAATTAAGGAAAAATTGTGTATGAAACGCATAAATTAATAGAAATCACCCTTGGGGTGATGGCTTTTTTTTATGATAATCACCCCCAGAGTAATTGTAAGTACGAAGAGAGAGACTTATGATTGTGGTATAGAAAGAATTGTCTTTCTATAGTAATCCTATAGTCATCTCTTAGAGGAGGAGTAATTATGTCAGAAATGAATAGTAACCAGACAACACAAACCACGGAAGAAGAAGTGTTTACCCAGGAAGATATTGACAAAAATAAAACGATTGCAGGTCTTTCCTACATCATTTTCTTCCTACCACTGATCGCGTGTCCAGACTCCAGATATGGAAGGTTTCATGCAAACCAGGCTTTACTTTTGTTTATCGTTGGACTGGCTGGAAGCATCGTACTTGGAATGATTCCAATTATTGGATGGATTATACTTCCGATTTTTTCACTGGCAGTCTTTATCTTTGCAATCATTGGCCTTGTCAATGGATTTGGTGGAAAAGCAAAAGATCTTCCAATCTTTGGCAAAATCAGAATTATAAAATAAAAAATGTGAAAAGTCACACACCCTGATGATAAGTGCCGCTAAAGCGACAGATGGGAGCAACTATGAATAAGGGAATCGTACTATTACCTATCCTGATGATTGCAATTGTTGCAACAGGATGCAATATGGAAGAAAAGATTGGGGAAAAAATTGCGGAAGAATTAATTGAGAAATCTGCTGGTGATGAGGTTGAAGTGAATATCGATGGGGAAGATGTTACTTATACAACAGAAGATGGAGAAGTTACTTTTTCGAGTGAAGATGAAGATACCTTCGAAATCGAATCAGAAGATGGTTCTGTCATGCAAGGCGGAGAAGATATGAAATGGCCAACAGATCAGGCGGCTGCCTATCTGCCATCCTGTTCCGCCGGAAAAGTATCTTATCTGATGAATTCAGAAGAAAGCTGTATCATTATTATGGATGAAGTTTCGCAGGATGACTATGATGACTATGAGCAGACAATCAAAGATGCTGGCTTCACAAACAATGCAGTAGAATCCACAGCAGAAGATATGGATCTCTATTCAGGATCTTCAGCAGATAATATTATTGTCACTGTATATATCTCGCCTAGCGAATCAGTAATGCAAGTCACCGTAGACACATCCCAGAAACAGTAATAAGAGAAAACAAAAAGCGGAACCCACAAGGTCCCGCTTTTTTGATGCATCATCATCGGAGTGACGTGATTCGAACACGCGACCTCCACCTCCCTAAGATGGCGCTCTAGCCAAGCTGAGCCACACCCCGATTTATCTTACGACAACATAAATTATAATAAAATAACCAACCTGTTTTGTCAATTCATTCTCAACTATTTATTCTCAACTTTTTTATTTTTGCCTTTTTATTTTGGAAATCCACCCTCCAATCTGCAACTGTTCAACAGCCCACCATCTGCATGAAAATCAGAGAAGGACCCTCCCCCATTGATAATTCATGCGAAATATTATACACTCATACATAGAAATAGCGAGAATCCAAGTGGAGGAATTACATATGATCAGACATGCTTCTGGTATTTTTTATCTCAATACAAAAAACACAACTTATCTTTTTAGAATCACGAAATGGAAACATCTGGAACATATTTACTATGGACCAGGACTGGAAAACATACCGGACATAGATGCACTTACCCGCAAATCAACTGCACAGACCGGTACGACTGTGATGTATGATGATACAGATGAGACCTATAGCCTTGACAATATCCCGCTTGAGTGGTCTGGAACTGGCAGGGGGGATTATCGGTTTAGTCCCCTGGAAGCCAGAATGCCAGATACCACATTTGTAACAGATTTTCTTTATCAGGAGTATGAAATCACCAAAGGGTCTTCTAAGATGCAGACACTTCCAAATGCCTACGGAACAATACAGGAATGCGAGACACTCTGCATTACGTTACATGATGAAATACAAGAGACGGAATGTAAACTTTACTATACCGTTTATGAACAATGCGATGTGATCACAAGAAGATGTGTCATTACCAACCGTTCGAAGAAAGGAATTGCACTTAGAAAAACGATGAGTCTGATGTTGGACCTTCCAAATCGGAATTACAAGATGCATACCTTTGATGGCGGATGGATTAAAGAGGCACATCGACATAGTAGAGAGATTACCTATGGCATGACAGTTAACTCCTCCACAACAGGAAATAGTTCCAACAAACATAATCCGGGATTCTTACTCGCAGAAAAAACAGCGCTCGAGGATAGTGGATGGGTCTATGGATTCAATCTTGTCTATAGTGGTAACCATTGGGGCAGTGTTGAACAAAGCGACAGAGATTTTATCAGAGTTGCAATTGGAATCAATCCTCACTGTTTTGAATGGAATCTTTTGCCAGGAGACTCGTTTGAGGCACCAGAAGCAGTCATGACGTTTAGTGAGCATGGATTTAATGGAATGAGCCACCACTTTCATGATTTTATCAACCAGCATATTGTAAGAGGAGACTGGAAGGGAAAAGAACGTCCTATTCTGATCAATAACTGGGAAGCGGATTTTTTTGATTTTACGGAAAGCAGTCTGTTGAGACTGGCAAACAAGGCAGCAGTTCTTGGTGTTGAATTATTTGTGCTGGATGATGGGTGGTTTGGCGCCAGAAATAACGATAAGGCAGGACTTGGTGATTACAATGTGAATCGGAAAAAGTTACCAGCGGGACTGAAAGGGCTAGCGGACAAAATCAGGGCAAAAGGGATGGAATTTGGTCTTTGGTTTGAACCGGAAATGATCAATGAGGATAGCGACTTGTATAGAAGTCACCCGGAGTATGCAGTTTGTATTCCTGGCAGAATGCCTACAAAAGGCAGGAATCAGCTCGTTCTGGATTTGTGTCAGGCCGAGGTCAGGGATTATATTGTTGAAAATGTAGGCAGAATTATTGATGAATCAGGATTAACTTACCTAAAATGGGATATGAATCGCCATATTAGTGAAATGTATTCAAATGCCTTGTCCACACAAGGTGAGTTCTGTCATCGTTATATCTGCGGGCTCTATGATGTATTAGATAGAATCTTTGGAGTAAGACCCAAGGTCCTATTAGAAAGCTGCGCGAGCGGCGGCAATCGTTTTGACCTTGGCATGCTTTGCTTTTCACCACAGATCTGGGCTTCTGATGACACAGATCCAATAGAACGTCTGGAAATACAGGCGGGCTTATCGTATCTGTATCCACCATCAACATTTGGCGCACATGTTTCTATGGCGCCACACCAGCAGACCCTGAGAAATACCACGCTCTCCACACGGTTTCATGCGGCTGCTTTTGGATGTCTTGGATATGAGTTGAATCTCAAACAGTTATCCCTAGTTGAAAAGAAGGAAGTCAGAGAGCAAATTGCGTTCTACAAAAAATATAGAGACGTATTTCAGTATGGTTCCTTTTCGAGAAATGATGAAATCAGGGCGAATCAGGTGATCTGGCAATCTGTATCAAAAAATAAAAGACAGGCAATGGCAGGTTTTTTTCAGACACAGGTAAGTGCAGCAGGAGGAGGGGACTGTCTGATTGTGAAAGGGCTACAAGATGAATCGAAGTATGAAATCACAACGAAAGAACAAAACCTTTATCTGGAACGCTTTGGAGGACTCATCAATCACGCACTTCCAATCAAGTTAAACCCAAAGGGAGCAATATTTCAAAAAGCGAATCAACTCTATAGTCTTAAGGACTGCGTCGAGTCCTACCAGGCAACAGGGAGAATCCTATCGGCTGGGATTCCATTAAATGACCAGTTTATGGGAACAGGATACAATGATAAAATCAGAATGCTGGGTGACTTTGGATCGAATCTTTATTGTATTCAAGAGATTGATTGAGGATAGATTCCAAAAAGGAAATAAATTAGAATCAGTGTTTCATTAGAATTTCAAAAACAGCATTCTTGCTTGTGATTTTCTAGGAAAAGTGGTATATTATAGGAAATAGAAAAATGCCTGAGAAAAGAGCAAGGCTATAACAGCAGAAATGCTGGTTTATAGAGGTGCTCTTTTTTTATGCTAAATAAAACCTGACTTGGGGGAGAACATGGATCAAAAGCTTTGGAAAATCATGGAAAGTAATCCTGTCATTGCAGCAGTGAAAGACATGGAAGATTTGGAGATCTGCATTCAATCTGATAGCAAAGTAATCTTCATTTTGTTTGGAGATATCTGTAGTATCAGAGATATTGTTGAACAGGTGAAAAAAGAAGATAATATCATTATGGTACATATCGACTTGATTACAGGCCTGAGTGGAAAAGAGGTTGCATTAGACTATATCAGGTTAAATACAAGGGCGGATGGGATTCTGACGACCAAACAGCAGCTGATCAGGCACGCCAAAGAGCTTGGCCTATACACTGTCCTGCGATTCTTTGTGATAGATTCTATGGCGCTTGTTAATATTGAAAAGCAAAGTAAAATGACAGGGGCGCAGCCGGATATGATAGAAGTACTTCCCGGCGTGATGCCAAAGGTAATCAGGAAAATAACCAATACGAGCAAGATTCCAATCATTGCAGGTGGACTGATCACAGACAAGGAAGATGTTATGGCGGCATTATCGAATGGTGCAGTATCCATTTCATCCACCAATCACGATGTCTGGTTTATGTAAAAAACTTAGGAGGATATTTTAATGGCAAAATATGTAATGGCGTTGGATTCGGGGACAACAAGCAATCGATGCATTCTTTTTAATGCAGAAGGGGAAATCTGCAGTATCGCACAAAAAGAGTTCACACAGTATTTTCCGAAGCCAGGCTGGGTGGAACACGATGCGAATGAAATCTGGTCTACACAGTTAGGGGTAGCTGTAGAGGCGATGTCAAAAATAGGAGCAACAGCAGAGGATATTGCTGCAATTGGAATTACGAATCAGAGAGAAACTACGGTTGTATGGGATAAGCAGACTGGAGAACCTGTCCATCGTGCAATTGTCTGGCAGTGTAGACGAACTTCAGAATACTGCGATTCCCTAAAGGAAAAAGGATTAACAGAGTGCTTTCGGTTAAAAACAGGGCTTGTCATAGATGCTTATTTTTCAGGAACAAAGCTAAAATGGATTCTGGACAATGTTGAAGGAGCAAGACAGAGGGCAATCAATGGAGAATTGTTATTTGGAACGATTGAAACATGGCTGATCTGGAAACTGACCAAGGGAAGAGTTCACGTGACAGATTATTCCAATGCTTCCCGAACGATGCTGTTTAATATCTGTGATTTGAAGTGGGATGAGGAAATCATCAAAGAACTTAATATTCCACGTAGCATGCTACCAGAGGTTAAGGCTTCCAGTCAGATTTATGGGGAAACAGATTCCTCGTTTTTAGGAGGAGCGATTCCAATTGCTGGAGCAGCAGGAGACCAGCAGGCCGCCTTATTTGGACAGACTTGCTTTACAGCAGGAGAAGCAAAAAACACATATGGGACAGGTTGCTTTTTGCTGATGAATACAGGGGAGAAACCAGTATTTTCCAAGAACGGACTGGTTACAACGATTGCATGGGGATTAGATGGAACAGTAAATTATGCACTGGAGGGATCTATCTTTGTAGCAGGGGCGGCGATTCAGTGGTTGCGGGATGAAATGCGGCTGATTGATACCTCCTCTGACTCGGAATATATGGCGAGAAAAGTAAAGGATACCAATGGGTGTTACGTTGTCCCAGCGTTTACAGGGCTTGGAGCACCTTACTGGGATCAATATGCAAGAGGAACCATAGTGGGTCTGACCCGTGGGGTGAATAAGTGTCATATTATCAGAGCAACACTGGAATCCCTTGCATTTCAGGTGAAGGATGTCATAACAGCCATGGAGGCAGATTCTGGAATCCCTTTAAGTACTTTAAAAGTAGACGGCGGTGCCTGCGAGAACAATTTCCTGATGCAGTTTCAATCAGACATAATCAATGCACCAGTGAACAGACCACTTTGTGTTGAGACAACAGCCATGGGAGCAGCATATCTTGCTGGACTTGCAGTAGGCTACTGGGAAAACAAAGAAGCAGTCTTAAAGAACTGGAAGATAGACAGAGTATTCCACCCTGCCATGTGTGAAACAGAGAGAGAAAGCCTTCAAAAAGGCTGGAATAAAGCTGTAAAATGTGCCTTTGGATGGGCAAAAGAAGAGTAATTCTAATAAAAGGGTTGTAACAACAGAATACAGATTGCATGAGACAAGAGTCAGCAATTAGCATACCGATAAGTATGTCTGGTTGGTCTGACTCTTTTTTTAGTATTTGTTAAGAAAACAGAACATGAGATAAGGTTAAGAGAGGATGAAATTCAAATGAGAGATGTCGTTATCATCGGAGCAGGCGTAATTGGCTGTGCCATTGCAAGAGAGCTTTCCAAATATGAACTGAATATTTGTGTTGTTGAAAAAGAAGAGGATGTATGCTGTGGGACCTCAAAGGCAAACAGCGCAATTATGCATGCTGGATTTGATGCCAGACAAGGCTCCCTGATGGCAAAATTAAACGTCAGGGGAAATGCGATGATTGGAGAACTAGCGCGTGAACTGGACATTCCCTACCTGCAAAACGGATCTTTTGTTGCCTGTACCAGCGAAGAAGATTTGCCGAAATTAACAGAACTATACAAGAGAGGAATTGCCAATGGTGTCGGAGAACTTGCAATTTTAAGTCGGGAAGAAGCTGTTTTAATGGAACCAAATCTCTCAGAAGAAGTCATTGCAGTGTTATATGCCAAAACAGCAGGGATTATTTGTCCTTTCAATATGACAATCGCTTTTGCAGAGAATGCCTGCAAAAATGGTGTGGAATTCAGGTTTCAGGAAGAAGTCCTTGAGATTACGAAAAAACAGGTGGGATATGAAATCAGGACAAGCAAGGGAAAGATACAGACCAGATTTGTCATCAATGCGGCAGGGGTATATGCTGATACCATTCATAATATGGTAAGTGCGGAATCTATGAAAATCACACCTAGAAAAGGGGATTATTTCTTGTTGGATAAAACTGCAGGAGCGCATGTAGCAAGAACCATCTTTTCTCTGCCAGGGAAAAATGGAAAGGGCGTTTTGATTGCACCAACGATTCATGGAAATCTCATTGTCGGTCCTACAGCAGTTGATATTTGGGATAAAGAAGGAACGAATACAACGGCGGCAGGATTAGAAGAGCTCAGGCAGAAAGCAAATCGCAGTGTAAAAGAGATTCCACTTCGTCAGGTAATCACCTCTTTTTCAGGACTCAGGGCACATGAGGAACAGCATGAGTTCATCATTAGGGAAATTGAGGATGCACAAGGAGTCATTGATGTGGCAGGGATGGAGTCGCCGGGACTTACCAGTGCTCCCGCTGTGGCTGAATTGGTAAGAGAGATTCTTGAAGAAAAGGAAACACTTAAGAGGAATGAGAACTTTCAGCCAAATAGGACAGGAATTTTGAATCCAGAACACATGTCATTAGAAGAACGAAATGAGTTGATTTTGAAGGAGCCAGCATATGGAACCATTATCTGCAGATGTGAAATGATCTCGGAGGGAGAAATTCTGGATGCAATCAGACGACCACTTGGAGCCAGATCACTTGATGGAATCAAACGCAGAGCGAGAGCTGGTTCTGGAAGATGCCAGGCAGGATTTTGTACTCCTAAGATGATGGAGATTCTGGCGAGAGAATGGAAGCTTCCAGTAGAGGAAATTACGAAGTCGGGGAAGGGTTCTAATCTAATCGTTGGCAGAACAAAGGAATGAACTTTCAGAATACAGAAAAACGTGATAGAAATACAGAGGGAGATGGCGAATCAATGGAACAATTCGATCTGGTTATTATAGGAGGAGGACCTGCCGGACTTGCAGCGGCAGATTCTGCAAAAGACAGTGGCTGTCAGAAGATATTGATTTTGGAAAGAGACAATGAGCTGGGAGGGATTTTAAACCAGTGTATTCATAATGGGTTCGGCCTACACAGGTTTAAGGAGGAACTGACCGGCCCTGAGTATGCGGCCCGTTTTATTACAAGAATTCTAGAGAAAGAAATTGAATATAGGTTACATACAATGGTCATGCACGTATCACCTGAGAAGAAAATCACTGCGATGAGCCGGGAGAAGGGAATGTACGAGATTCAGGCGACTTCGATTATTTTAGCTATGGGTTGCAGGGAAAGGCCAAGAGGCGCTTTAAATATTCCGGGATTCAGACCTGCAGGTATTTTTTCTGCAGGAACGGCACAGAGGTTGGTCAACATGGAAGGGTATCTCCCAGGAAAAGAAGTTGTGATCTTAGGTTCTGGAGATATTGGTCTGATTATGGCCAGAAGAATGACACTGGAAGGGGCCAAAGTTCGGGTAGTTGCAGAATTACTTCCCTTTTCTGGAGGTTTAAAGAGAAATATTGTGCAGTGCCTGGATGACTTTGGAATACCACTTAAGCTTCGGACGACAGTCATTGAAATTCATGGAAAAGAGCGAATTCAGGGTGTTACGTTGGCACAAGTGGATGAAGAGGGAAAACCAATCCTAGCAACACAGGAATTTGTATCCTGTGATACATTACTTTTGTCTGTCGGGCTAATTCCGGAAAATGAAGTGACGATAGAGATGGGCATTCATATGGAGCGTGCAACGGGAGGAGCAAGGGTCAATGAATCACTTGAAACAAATCTTCCGGGCGTGTTTGCGTGTGGGAATGTGCTACATGTTCATGACCTGGTTGATTACGTTTCAGAAGAGGCAGCGCTTGCAGGAAGATGTGCAGCAAAGTATGTGTTGGAAAGAGAAAAACGGATTCAGACAGTAGAACAAAAAAAAGCCAATCAGGAAGCAGTTTCAGAAGAGGAATCTCTACAGGGAGTAATCAGGATTGAAGCGATGGAGGGAATCAGATACACAGTTCCCATGTCACTACACCCAGATGGGATGGAAGAGAGCATCACCGTAAGGTTTCGTGTGCAATCGGTATATCAGGACTCCTTTTTAAGTGTTTATTATGATGATAAGAGAATTCTACATCGAAAAAAAAGAATTATGGCACCAGGTGAAATGGAAGAAGTGATTGTAAAGCGAACAGATCTGATTCCGGAATCAGGGAACTTGCAGATTCGAAAGATTAGAATCAAAATCGAGACAGAATAAGAAAGAGGGGAATTTTCATGGAGAAAATAGTAGAAGAAGCAGAAAAAAAGAACGTAAAAGCCAGGGAACTCACCTGTATCGGCTGTCCAGTGGGCTGTATGATGACAATTGAATTGGAAGAGGGTGCTGTGATAAAGGTGCTTGGAAATACTTGTCAAAGAGGAGAGGTGTATGCCAGAAAAGAGGTGACAAATCCAACCAGAATTGTCACCTCTACCATACGTGTTCTAGAAGGAATGCTCCCCGTGGTGTCGGTGAAGACCAAGGAAGATATTCCAAAAGAGAAGATAATGGATTGCATGATGGAAATCAATGCTACGATTGCAACGGCCCCAATCAGGATTGGTGACATCCTGATTGAAAATGTAGCAGGCACCAAGGTTGCAGTAGTTGCAACCAAGAATGTGAAAGCTATTTTTTAGCAGGCAACATAGCAACTGATTTTCTGAAAAGTACGATACCAATTATGAAAACAAGAATCAGGACGCTGATTCCTTTATTTACGCTTCCGGTCAGCTGACTAATGACTCCAATCAGAGTTGTTCCAATAAAGGAAGCTCCTTTTCCACAGATATCCAGGATACCAAAATACTCACCAGACTTTTCAGCAGGAATAATCTTGGCAAAATGGGAACGGGAGAGGGATTGTACACCACCCTGGAATAGCCCAACACAAACTGCCAAAATCCAAAAGTGAATCTGTTGGTTCATTAACATGGCGAATACCGTGATAAAAAGGTATGCTGTGATACAGACACCAATTAATTTTGTATTATCGAATTTGGTGGAAAGTCGGCCAAAAGCAATGGCGGAAGGAAAGGCGATAATCTGTGTTAACAACAAAGCGGCCAGGAGAGCAGTGCTGTCAAACCCAAGCGCCTGACCATAAGCGGTAGCCATTTCTATGATGGTATAGACACCATCAATATAGAAGAAGAAGGCAAGGAGAAACATAAAAATATGTTTCTCTTTTTTTATGTTTTTTAAGGAAGCAAACAATCTTCGAAATGTATTCTTAATCACTTCGTCCTGAACTGGTACAAAGTACTTTTGTTTGTATTGTTTTAATAATGGTAAGGAGGCAACGACCCACCAAACAGCAATCATGGAGAGTGAAATGCCCATTGCCAGTGGCATAGTAATGCCAATCTTTTCTGAACCAAGAACCAGACCGAGGCAGATGACAAAAGGAATACAACTTCCAATATATCCCCACGCAAATCCATGTGAAGAGACCCGGTCCATCCGCTCTTCTTGCGTAATATCAGTCAACATAGAATCATAGAAAATCAAACTGGAGTTAAATCCAATTTTGGCAACAATGAAGACAACTAGAAAAATAATCCATGAATTGACAAGACCAAGCGCGGCACAGCCAATTGCTCCAACCAAAATAGAAATAAGAAATACTGGTTTTTTAAAACCCTGGTAATCAGAAAAAGTACCCAGTAAAGGACCTGAAAAGGCGACAATCAGAGTTGAAATAGACATGGCATAACCCCAGTAAGCCAGGAAATTAACGGAAGAAATATTTGCATTTTCAGCAAGGTGGTTAAAATAGATTGGAATGATGGTCGAAACCATAAGAATAAAGGCTGAATTTCCTACATCGTATAGAACCCATGACTTTTCAAGTTTTGTTAGTTTGAATTTCATTTTTCGTTTCTCCTATTCCTTTTCAAAAGTGCGCTCAAAAACATCGCTAAGTGCTGTCTGGTGAAGCATAAAATTATGGTAATTCTGGATTGCCTGTACACAACGGGGGAGGGAATCATGATAAATTTCCCGAAGTGTTGCACAGGGAGAGATCAACAGGGGGTTTGGTTCATAATTAATAACCAGACCGTGCATCCCATCATATTTCCCACTGATTCTAAGTGCCTGATTAATCAGAAAACGCTTGCCTTTTGATGGCGCCACCAGAAAATCAAGAATCTTCTTCATGGAAGTAAGTGTAATCATCATGACTTCAGGAGAGATGATGTCAGGATAAAACTGTGAAATCACTTTTGTATCCTGAACGGTTGGATTTAAATGCCCTGTCAGATTGTGTCTGATTGGGTTGTGATTATCTTCACTCAGAAGGAGTCTGTCAAAATCAGCTTCAATCTCAGCATGTGAAAGAGAAGTCTGTGATTCGACTTCAAATACATACGGATGACAGTAGGTGTCCAGAATAAAATGAGTGATGAATCCATAGAGATAAGAAAGAGAACCAGGAAGGAGTGTGTCCGAAGTCAGGATTTCCTGGAGTGGTTCTAAAAAAGTACGGCCGGACTGATGATGCATCTGCTGTCCATGGGAACTGACTGGATTGTGAGAAAGCGCTTTATAATAGAAAAGAATATCCGGCCCATGTAGTCCGATATCAAACAAAGATTTATTCTGTAAGATTTCTGTTTTTACAGAATCCGGAAGCAAAGGGAGTACATCATTTCCAAAGCGGTAATGAGCATAGGTAGTAGGCATAACAATCTCCTTTTCAAATAAGAAACAATATAAATAGTATTACATAAATTTATCATCTGAATCAATAGTTTCCTGAAATTAAATGTAAAATCGGAGTAAAATTTGAACAAATAAGTATATTCAAAGAACCAACTTTTTGATAAGATAAAAATAAGAGGAAAAAGCAATCGAGGGGGAGAACAAATAGAATGGAAAAAGCAAATAAGCGAAAGAATTTGGTTCTTTGCATGGGTATCATCATTTCATATTTGATTATGATTGCAATGAATGCAGCTGCGAATGGTTATAGATTTAATGGACTGACAACTGGAGAGGTATCGGATTCCTATCCGAATTTATTTGCACCTGCAGGGATCACGTTTAGCATATGGGGGATTATTTATCTCGCACTCCTTGTTTATGTGGTCTATTCAGTAATGATAGTATGGAAAAAAGAGGGAAGTGATTCGGATTGTCGTGATACCTATCTGGATAATACCGCTTTTTATTTCATGGTCTCTAGTATCGGGAACGCAGTCTGGATTATACTTTGGCATTTTCAACTGCTGTTTGCCTCAGTGATTATGATGGGTGTGATACTTTGGTGTCTGTATCTCATTAATCGCTCGGCAGCGCGTGTATATGGAAAATGCTGTTTGAAAGAAAAAGAACAGCTCCTGATCAGACTTCCTTTTGGAATTTATTTTGGGTGGATTACAGTAGCTTCCATTGCCAATATCACAACACTTCTGGTAAGTTACGGTGTGGATGGTGGAGCGTATGAAAGTCTCATTACAGATGCAGTACTGCTGATTGGACTTGTAATTGCAAGCCTTGTTATCAGTAAGCAACATAATATTTTTTATGGTATGGCAGTGATCTGGGCCTATCTGGGTATTTTAGTGAAACATCTGTCAGCAGATGGGTTTGCAGGAAAGTACCCGGATATCATAGCGGTTGTTGTCATTTGTCTGGTTGGATTATTAATAGTTGAAATTACAACGTGGAAAAGGAATCAGTAGTACTTTTCTTTCATAAAACATTACATTTGTAACATAATTCATTACAAATGTAATGTTTTTTTCATTACAAAGTGAAGGTGTTTACGACTGTGCATTTTTGTAAACTATGCATGTAGTTAATCAATCATTTTGTATATGGAGGGAAAGAAATGAAAAAGAAATTATTGAGTGTATTACTCAGTGCAGCGATGCTTGCAGTTATGTTGACTGGATGTAGCGCACCAGCTGAAGAAGCAGCACCTGCGGAAGCAGCAGTTGAAGAAGCAGCACCTGCAGAAGAAGTGGCAGAAGAAGTAGTTGCAGAAGCAGAAGCTACTGTTGGCGAAAGACCAGAAGGTGGATATAAATTTGGATACACCTGCATGGACGGAACAAACCCATTCTTTGTTATTTTAGAGCAGACAATTAGAGAAGGCGTTGAAGCAAACGGAGATACTTTAATCTCAACAGATCCTGCAAATGATGTAAGTCTTCAGATTACACAGATTGAAGATATGATCACACAGGGAATTGATGCAATCTTCTTAAACCCAGCAGAAGCAGAAGGAATCTTACCAGCACTTGATATGTTAAAAGAAGCTGGCATTCCAATTATCAACTTTGACACAGAAGTAGCTGATCTTACCTACTGTGAAGCATATGTTGGTTCAGACAACTATAATGCAGGCCTTGTATGTGGAGAAGACCTCGTTAAGAAATTCCCTAATGGTGGACCAATCATCGTATTAGATTCTCCTACCATGAATTCTGTTGTTGACAGAACAACTGGTTTCCTCGATGCAATCGAAGGAAAAGGATTTGAAGTAGTTGCACAGCAGGATGCAAAAGGTAACCTCGAAGTATCCATGGGAATCTGTGAAGATCTTCTTCAGGCAAACGGCGATGTGATTGCAATCTTTGGTGGAAATGACCCTACAGCACTTGGTGCTCTTGCAGCAGCAAATGCAGCTGGTATGACAGACGTATTAATCTACGGCGTAGATGGATCTCCTGATATCAAAACTGAAATTGCATCCGGAGAATCTTTAATCGAAGGAACTGGAGCGCAGTCTCCAATCAATATCGCGAAAACCTCAGTAGATGTTATGTATGAATTCTTAGCAGGTAATCCAGTAGATGACAGATATCCAGTAGAAACATTCCTGATTACAACTGATAATGTTGCTGAATTTGGAACAGACGGCTGGCAGTAAGATGTTTGGTGCTTACTCCTTACGGAGTAAGCACTTTTTAAAAGAAAGTAAAGTTGTTTGGTTAGTGGGACGTTAACAAAACATGAAAAAGTAGGGTGATAAAGTGAAGGAAGAAAAATTATTGGTCATGAAAAACATCCACAAGACCTTTCCTGGAGTCTATGCGCTGAATGCTGTTGATTTGACGCTTGAACGGGGAGAGGTTCATGCTTTGCTCGGAGAAAATGGTGCAGGAAAGTCTACTCTGATCAAAGTGCTTGGTGGAATTTACGCAGCCGATCAGGGTGAAATCTATATTGAAGGTGAAAAAGTTGAAATACAGGGAGTAAAAGATGCGCAGAATAATGGGATTGCAATTATTCATCAGGAACTGGTCCTGGTTCCCCATATGAGCGTGGCAGAAAATATTTTTCTTGGTAGAGAACCAGGAAAAGGAAAAATTGTAGATAGAGCTAAAATGAATGCTGATGCGCAGGAATTACTTGACGCATATGATATGAAAATAGATGCAGATACCAAGATAAACAAGCTTACAATTGCACAACAACAGATGGTGGAAATTGTAAAAGCAATTTCGTGTAATTCTAAGATTCTGGTTATGGATGAACCAACCTCCTCCATTTCAGATAAGGAAGTGACTTTTCTTTTTGAGACAATGAGAACATTGACTCAAAGAGGAGTTGGCATTATCTATATCTCTCATAAAATGAGCGAATTGGAAGAGATTTGTGACAGAGTGACCGTGATGCGTGACGGTACTTATATAGGAACTGAAATTGTAAAAGAAACAACAAAAGATAAACTGATTGCCATGATGGTTGGTCGTGAATTGACCAAGTATTACACAAGGGACTTTATGAAGCCAGGAGAAGTCATTTTAAGCTGCAAGAATATTTCTGACGGAAAAATGGTTCGGGATGCCAGTTTTGAAGTGAGAAAAGGAGAAATCGTCGGATTCGCTGGTTTAGTAGGAGCTGGAAGAAGTGAATTGATGAAATGTATCTTTGGACTGACCAAGCATTATTCGGGTGAGATCTCATTAAAAGGAGAATCTATCACAGTTAAAAATCCAAATGATGCAATGAAAAAGGGAATTGCCCTTGTTCCAGAGGACAGAAAAGTAGAAGGACTTTATAAGGCACAAAGTGTAAAATTCAATGCGACAATTGAAGTTCTTGATCAGTTTATCAATGGTATTTTTGTAAATAAGGCGAAAGAAACACAGATAACACAAGGATATATTGACATGATGTCAACGAAAACTCCCTCTCAGGAACAGTTGATTGCGAAGCTTACAGGTGGGAACCAACAGAAGGTCATGATTGGAAGATGGCTGGCGACGAACCCTCAGATTCTGATTCTGGACGAACCAACAAGAGGTGTGGATGTGGGTGCCAAATCGGAAATCTATGCAATTATGAACCAACTCGTGAAGGAAGGAATGTCAATCATCATGATTTCCTCTGAAATGCCAGAGATTATAAATATGAGCGACAGAGTTTATGTAATGTGTGGCGGTAAGGTTTCAGGATGCCTGGATCATACGGAAGTGACACAGGAAGGTATTATGCAGCTGGCAGCAAAATAGGAAAGATAGATTTAGGAGGAAAGAAAATGGTGAACACAACATCGAAAAAGGAAAGTTCGTTTATAAGAATGAAAAAAACAGTGCTACAGTTTGGGAAGGAAAATATTGGTATTATTGCTGCATTATTTGTGTTATGTCTATTTTTGGCATTGAATCCAATTACGAAGGATTCCTTTTTAACACAAAAAAATGTGTTTAACGTGTTAAGACAGATCTCATCAAACCTGTTTCTTGCATGTGGTATGACAATGGTCATCATCCTTGGAGGAATCGATCTTTCAGTAGGTTCGATTATTGCCTTGTCAGGATGTATTGCAGCAGGAGCAGTTTCAAGATATAATATGCCGATTTTTGTGGCTGTATTATTTGGTCTTGCGATTGGTCTTGCAATTGGTATGATCAACGGATTTATTATTTCAAGAACAACGATTCCCCCCTTCATAGTCACACTTGCAATGATGAACATTGCCAAGGGATTAGCCTATGTCTATACAGGTGGATCACCGGTGCGTGTTGTAACAAAAGAATGGCAGTTCATCGGGGCGGGATATATTGGCTCAATCCCCACTCCGGTTATTATTCTAGTCATTGTATTGATTGTAACTGGATTGATTATGAATAAAACAAAAATGGGAAGACATATCTATGCAGTGGGCGGAAATGCACAGGCAGCTGTATTTTCGGGAATTAAAGTTGCAAGAGTGAAGTTCTTTGTACATGCATTTTCAGGACTGATGGCAGGTCTTGCAGGTATTGTGCTGGCATCCAGAATGTATTCAGGACAGCCAACAGCAGGAGAAGGTGCAGAGATGGATGCGATTGCAGCGGTTGTTGTAGGTGGTACTTCTATGGCAGGTGGTGCAGGTAAAATTGGTGGAACGATCATAGGTGGTCTGATCATTGGTGTATTGAACAATGGATTGAATTTATTGAACGTCAACTCTTTCTGGCAGTACGTTGTAAAAGGATTCGTTATACTATTGGCAGTATTTTTAGATTATATCAAAAACAAAAAAGGAAACCAGTAGGCGAAAAAAATCAGGTATGTTATACTTAAAAGAGATCTCCCTCAATTCTATTGGGGGAGATTATATGCTGTTTCAAGAATAAAGTGCAACAAGGAGAAATGAGGAAAAAATGGCAGAAAAAACTGATTTATCAGAGAAAAACAGTTCAGATCATAAAACAAAAATTACATTATTTGTGACGTTTCTAATTTTGATGATCAGTACAATTGCGGTTTTTTATGGAACAGATAGTGAAATAGAAGGAAAAAATGAGGCTAGAAAATTTGGAGCCACTTACATGACAATGAATAATCCCTACTTTGATGTTTTAAATGAAAGCATCAAAGAGGCTGTAGAAGCAAATGGAGATTATTTGATGACAAGAGATCCACTTCAGGATCAGGAAAAACAAAACGAACAGATTCTGGAAATGATAGAAGAAGGTGTTGTTGCTATTTTTTTGAATCCTGTTGACTGGAAGACAGTAAAACCGGCATTACTTGCATGCGAAGAAGCAGGAATTCCTGTTTTTAATATAGATACGTCTGTGTATGATACGGAATATGTTGTAACACGAATTATGTCAGATAATTATAATGCAGGGGTGCAATGTGCGAAGGACATTATTGAAAAAACAGATCAGGCCAAAATAGTCATTCTGGATGATCCAGACACCAGTTCCATCTATGAAAGAATTCAAGGCTTCCTGGATACGCTCGAGGGACATAGCGAGTACACGATTGTTGCCCAGAGAGAAGCAGGTGGAGAGCTTGAAATAGCGATGGATGTGATGGATGAAATCATCAAAGAAAGAATTGCATTTGATATCGTTATGGGTGGAAATGATCCAACAGCCCTTGGAGCTCTGGCGGCGATTCAGGCCAATCATATGGAAAAAGAGGTCGCTATTTATGGTGTGGATGGATCGCCGGATGGAAAGAGCATGATCTTTGAAGGACTGCTAGAGGGGAGTAGTTCACAAAAACCAAGTGTAATTGGTAAAATTGCAGCTGAAACAGCGTATCAGTATTTAAGTGGAGAACAGATAGAGGAGTCCATCATAGTCCCGGTTACTCTGGTTACCAAGCAAAATCTTGCAGCATTTGATATAGATGGATGGGAATAAGGAGAAGCGGATGCAGTTACAGCATGAAGATAAGTTAAAAGTAATCAAGATCAGTATGGTCGTGATCAATCTGATCGCAGTATTGTTCGTGCCAATTTTCATCTATATTACAACACGCAAAATTTACAACCATTTTATTGCAAGAGAGTTTTTTGAAAATGTGAAAGCAATTCCTGAAAATCCGTTGCAATTAAGTTTACTTGTGGCGGGATTGTTCATTGCACTTATGATTTCTTTTATCGTAAGAGAGTCCCATGAAAATGGGAGTGTCAGAGTGATTTATGGTACGATTATTGCAGATTTTATGATCAGTATTGCCATTATCTGGATTCTTAATTTTAATTACAACGGAATTCTGTTTCTGGTATTTTCGAATTTAATTACGTATGCAAAAGGAAATAAAGGCAAGTATTTGCTGATGTTTCTGGCGATTGCTTCTTTTCTGATTGCTGACTTTGATTTAATGGGAATCAATTATAATCTGTATTCGATTCATGATTATATCGCTTATTATGATGTCAATACCCAGAAATATATTCTGGCTTTTTATAACATTATGATTTCACTCAACATGGTGGCATTCGTGATTTACTGTATTTATGTAATTCAGGAACAAAGGGGAACCATTGACGAAGTAAGTATGCTCTATGAGAAACTGAGCATGGCCAATGAAGAACTGCAGGATGCCAATATTCAGCTCAAAGAATATGCAATCATAACAGAGAAAATTGGTGAAACAAGGGAGCGGAACCGTTTGGCACGTGAGATTCATGATACGCTTGGACATACACTGACAGGGATTTCGGCAGGAGTAGATGCCTGCCTTGCAACGGTGGAAATTGCACCGGACCAGACCAAGAAACAATTGGAATTAATTGCTGATGTGACAAGATCAGGAATTCTGGATGTTAGAAGA
>CANRNK010000038.1 GCA_947631985.1 uncultured Lachnospiraceae bacterium
GTAGAGGAATTAAGTTTTGGTTATACGCAGCAAAAGCTGAACCTGAGCAAGATTGCATTCACTGTTCGTAAGGGTGAAATGATCAGTATCGTTGGAAAGAATGGCGCTGGAAAAAGTACCCTTGCAAAATTATTATGCGGGTTTGAGAAGTCGGATGCGGGCAATATTTATTTAAAAGGAAAAGAAATTTCGGAAGATACGATAAGGGAACGAGCTGAGTTTATTGGATATGTGATGCAAAATCCCAACCAGATGATTAGTAAACCAATGTTGTATGACGAAGTCGCACTTGGGCTTAGGGTGAAAAAGATCTCAGAAGAAGTAATAAAGGAAAGAGTGCATCTGGTTCTTAAAAAATGTGGTTTATACGAATTCAGAAAATGGCCAATCAGTGCATTAAGTTATGGACAGAAAAAGAGGGTCACAATTGCAAGTATACTGGTTGAAGAACCGGAAATCCTTATCCTGGATGAGCCGACAGCTGGTCAGGACTTCAGACACTATACAGAGTTCATGGAATTTTTGAAGGAGTTGAATCAAAATGGAATCACCGTTTTGATGATTACGCATGATATGCACCTGATGCTCGAATACACGGAGCGGACTTTTGTATTTGCAGATGGCGAATTGATCGCTGATACAACTCCCGCAAGGCTTTTTTCGGATGAGAAATTAATTCAGAGGGCAAGTCTGAAGGAAACTTCGCTGTTCTGGCTCGCAAAAGAAACAAATCTTCCAGCGGAAGAATTTATCGATAAATTTATTGCATATGACAGGCAGGTGAGAAGCTGATGGCAACAGTATTATCTTATATAGAGCGGAATTCTGTTGTACACAGATTGACGGGGACGACAAAGTTACTTTTTTTCCTTTTTTGGAGTATTGGTGCAATGGTAACCTATGATACCAGAGTGTTAGTTACCATGTTTGGATTGGGGTGTTTCTTTTTTTATATTTCCAAACTGAAATGGAAGGAAATACGGTTCGCACTGGTGTTTATGTTCGTGCTGATGGCAATTAATATGGTTGGAATCTTTATTTTCTCTCCAGAACAGGGGGTCGTGATTTATCAGAGCCGACATGTTCTGGTAGATTTATTCTGGCGCTATACTATCACGGCGGAACAGCTATTTTATATGTTTAATTTTATGATGAAATATATGGCGGTCATTCCCGTTGCGTTATTGTTTATTATGGCGACAAATCCAAGTGAATTTGCGGCCAGTCTTGCGAGCATCGGCGTCAATTATCGAATTGCATATGCAGTGGCAATCGCACTCAGGTATATCCCGGATGTCCAAAAAGATTTCAGGGAAATCTCCCAGGCACAGCAGGCGAGAGGAATTGAACTTAGCCGAAAAGACCGCTTTCTGGACAGACTTCGTAATTCGTCCGCGATTTTATTTCCCTTGGTACTTGCAAGTCTGCACAGAATTGAAGTGATATCCAATGCAATGGAACTGAGGGGATTTGGGAAGCAAAGAAAGAGAACCTGGATCGTGGGACGAAAATTTGTAAGAGCAGATTATCTGGCGATGGTTCTTGCAGTCCTTGTTCTGGTCCTGTCAATGATTATAACTTTTTATGATGGAAGTAGATTCTATAATCCGTTTCTGTAAATTATGGTGTTGATTTTACGCGTGCTTAGGCATGCAGAGGGGAATAAGTATGATAGACAAGAAGATATTAGAACGACATAATACGATGACTTTGACACTTGAGAATGAGATTGAAATGAAATGTCAGATTCTGACTTTACTGGAGGCGGATGGACAAGAGTATTTGGCATTGCTTCCGGAGATTCGCAAGGATGATGGAGAAGTTTATCTCTACGGGGTAACGCAGGTTGGAGATGACGAGCTGGAACTTCATGACATTCTGGATAAGGCGGAACTGGAGCGGGCATTAGATGCATTTGATGTCTGGTATGAAAGTGAGTGAGGGATTCTGCATGGACAATGTAGAGGCATCCTGCATGGACGATGTAGAGGTCTCCTGCGCCACATGATTTCCGAAAAGGGAGTCTCTGAATTCGTCTGTACTTAGGCTCTGTTCTCTAGAGCCTTATGTACAGCTACGAATGAAGCGAAGCGAGAGCGTCTCCTGACTCGGAAACATGTGGCGCAGGAGCCAGCAGATACCTGGAGTGAGGTCCTATCACGTAAGAAAGGGGGCAGAATATGAAAATTCTCAAGAGGATATTACTTATTTTGCTGGTATTTCTCTTTTTAATGACGGGTCTGATTGTGGGGTCTGCGTTGAATCCAGAGTTATCGCGTAAAGTGGGGGATTTCTTGTATCGGAATGGGGGAGTGGATTCTGGGGAAGAGGCGCTCTCGATTTCGGTAGATCAAAACCTGCAGGATGAATTGCCAGATGGTTCAGATACGACCGGGATGGAAGGGGAATCAGGACAGGCACAGCCTGGAGAAGCAAAAGAACAGGGGGAAGAGTACATTTCGCCGCAGGAAGAGGCTCTTTTGGTACCCGAGGAGGTAGCTGGCAAAGCTGGATATCAACCGGTTGAAGGGAAAGAAGAGCAGATTGATCTTGAGACTGAGGAAGCGCTCAAAAGTCAGCTGAGTGCTGGAGAAACTGGGGATGGGCTTGTTTTTGATGCGCAGTTTTATCCTTATTATCATATGCTTGACGAGGCTGGGAAGCATTTATATCGGCAGATTTATGCAAATGCAAAGAGGTTAAACTCAAACTTTAAAGCAGTGGAAGCGGTGTCTGTTGCGCAGACGAGAAATATTTTTCTGGCGGTGTATCTTGATCATCCAGAGTTGTTCTGGCTTGATACTGCTTATTCGGGGAAATACAGTAGTAGAGGTGAACTTGTAGAAGTTGGATTGCAGTTTAATCAGACTGCTGAAGATTTTGAAAATTCAAAACGGGTATTTGAGCAGAGTGCGAGTGATATCCTAAGTCAGGTTGCGGGATTGTCTGGAAATTATGAAAAAGAGCGTCTGGTACATGATAGTTTGATTGGAAAGATATCGTATCAACTCTCTTCTCCAATGAACCAGAGTGCATATAGTGGTATTGTTTCGGATCAGACAGTCTGTGCGGGCTATGCGAGAGCGTTTCAGTATTTGATGCAACAACTAGGGATTCCCTGTTATTATGTGACTGGTTATGCAGGAGAAAGTCATGCCTGGAATATTGTCTGGCTGGAAGACGGTTATTACAATGTGGATCTGACCTGGGATGATACGCCTGGTGGCGAATATGATTACTTTAATCAATCAGATCAGGATTTTGCAAGCACTCATATCCGGCAGGAGCTTTCGGTGTATCTTCCTGCATGTAATGGACAGCTTTATAGAAATCTGGAGGTGTCTTCTGGGGAAACCGGGTCTGGTGACCAGAATGCAGGTCAACAGGTCTATCGGTATCGAACACTCGAAGAGACAGGACTTTCTGGAGAAAGTGTTGCGTCCAGTCTTGGTCAGTACTTTGATCTGTGTTATCAGCAGATCACTCAAAACGGAAAAGGAAGCTATGTGATTTTAAACGTTCTGGAGGGGGAGCCCCTGATGGCGGAATGGTATGCGATGCATCAGGCGGAAGGATATAGACAAGGTTATCTGGAAAGAGCGATGACTGATTTAGGAGCAACGTCGTGTCAGATGCAGATTACAATTGAGGAACTGGAAGGGAAGAAATATCTCATTTCACAAGAACTCGTTCTGGATTGAGCTCTTGATTGAGGGAAGAGGATTCCATTGTATTTATGCTGAATATGTTATATAATAGATTAAATTCAAACGAGATTTTTCAAATATTTTAAGGCAGTTTATACAAAGAAAGAAAAGAAAGGGGTATTTGATGAATTCTGACAAGAATAGTGATTTAACAGAAGCTATGTTTTTTGATATCATCATGGAAAATTCACAGGATACCATTTACTTTAAAGATAAAGAGTCACGTTTTCTGGCCAATAGTAAAACGCATGTGGAGCAGTTTGGGTACGGAGATGTGAAGGAGATGTTGGGGAAGAGTGATGCAGATTTCTTTCCAGAAGAATTTGTAAAGATTGCAAGAGAAGATGAATTAGAGATTATGCGTACGGGGAAACCAATCCTTGGCAAGATAGAATGCCTGAGTGTGCATGGCAACACGACCTGGTTCCTGGTTTGTAAGTACCCAATCGTGGATAAGAAGACAGGTGAAGTGATTGGGACATGGGGGATTTCCAGGGATATTACCGAACTCAAGCAGGTTCAGGAAAAGCTGGATATGACAGTCAGTATGCTTGCAGAAGCAAATGAGAAACTACGGAGAAGTTCTAGTCTGGATGGTTTGTCAGAACTGTATAACCAGAAGAGCTTTATGGATCATTTATATGATGAAATAGAGTATTTTGAAGAAAAACAAAAGGAAGATCCGTCCCTTACTTTTTGTGTGATATTACTTGATATTGATGGGTTCAAGCTGATCAATGATAAATATGGGCATCCTGCAGGGGATAAAATGATCAAACACATTGCAGGGATGATCAGGAATTATACAAGAACGGAAGACGAATGTTATCGTTATGGCGGAGATGAATTTGCTGTTATTTTAAGAAATACAGATATTGCAACCGGTTATATCATGGCAGAACGTCTCAGGAAGCAGATAGAGGCGTCCAAGATGCAGTTTAATGGAGAACAAGTCGGATGCACAGTCAGCATTGGAATTCGTAATTATGAGGGAGAACAGTCCCTGGATGAGTTTCTGGCAAAAGTTGACAGCCAGCTCTATGTTTCGAAAAAACATGGAAAGAACCAGGTTAGTTTTTAACGTTCTGGAACACCGGCATGTTGTCTAATCATTTGTTCGATGGCCGACATAGAAGTAAAGCCAAGCCCAAAGGTATCCAGGCCATATTCATCGAAGGTATTGCGGAAGGTTTTTAGATAGATGCCGAGAGCGTGTTGTGGAATTTTATTGTATCTCTTTAACATTTGTTGCTTGAACTCATCGTAGAAGTCGTTGTAAAAAGCGAAGGTCCATGCAACGATCAGGCAGATACAGCATTCACGGAAGGTTTCCTGTGAATTGATCTGAGAGAGTTTTTTTGCAAGGAGAATGGTCTCTGGTTTTGTTAATGTAAAGAGGTTGCAAATCTGTACAGAGCCACTACGCAAATCACATTGAAGCATGTTATCCAGGATGTGTTTGGCCTGGTGCAATGTTGTTTCATCTGACCATAAATTCATAGTGTTACCTCGTTATTTCATAAAATTAGATAATACAAATCTTGCTATAGTTTAACACGTTATTGTAAAAGAGACAACCATGCACCTTGACACTCAAAATCAAGTGTGGTAGCATAAATAAAACTTAATAGCCCATGAGGGAGTAGTTTCGCATATCAGATATGCGTTTTAAGTCAACATCATAGCCGTAAGGCTTGGCTTTTAATGAAATAACCAGACTCATGTGTAGACTTGGCAATGCCTATCTATGCATGTTTTTTTTTGCTTTTTAGATAGGATTTAACATACGAAGGGAGAAAGACATGAATTATTATTCAAATGAAAAAGAAGAGGTTTTGCTGCATTTTAAGAGTGGTGAAGAAGGGCTGAGTTCAGAGGAAGCGGCAAAGCGTTTGGAAGAAACAGGCAGAAACCGGCTGAAAGAAGGAGAGAAAATCACCATAATGCAGAGGTTTCTTGCACAAATGAAGGATCCTATGATTCTGATTCTTGTGGCAGCGGCTATGATATCAGGAGTGACTGCGTGGTATTCTAATGAAGGATTTGCGGATGTCATTATTATTATGGCAGTCGTTATTATCAATGCTGTACTAGGTGTATATCAGGAAAGTAAAGCGGAGAAAGCGATTGAGGCACTGCAGGAAATGGCGGCATCGACGAGTAAAGTGCTACGTGATGGTCATATTGCAGCTGTGAAAAGTGAAGAGATCGTGCCGGGCGACGTTGTTGTGCTTGAGGCAGGAGATGCAATTCCAGCGGATGGTAGAATTATAGAATGTGCCAGTATGAAGATAGAAGAGGCAGCTTTGACAGGAGAGAGTGTCCCTGTGAATAAGATGCTAGAAGTTCTTGGAGAAGAAGGAATGGATATCTCTCTTGGAGATCGCAAGAACATGGTATATATGGGAAGTGCTGTTGTGTACGGAAGAGGAAAAGCTGTGATTACCGGCACTGGAATGGAAACTGAGATGGGTAAGATTGCGGATGCAATTTCAAGGGCTGAGCAGAATCAGACTCCATTACAGATCAAGCTATCTCAGCTAAGTAAGGTATTAAGTTATCTGGTACTTGGTATTTGTGCGTTCATCTTTTTGTTCAGTCTTATTAGAAATGGCAATGTATCAGGAGCAGTCGTGCTCAATACCTTTATGGTTGCAGTCAGTCTTGCAGTTGCAGCAATTCCTGAAGGACTTGCGATGGTAGTGACGGTGGTACTTTCGATTGGTGTCACCAATATGTCTAAGAAAAATGCAATTATCAGGAAATTAACTGCTGTTGAAACATTAGGCTGTGCACAGATTATTTGTAGTGATAAAACAGGTACCCTGACACAGAATAAAATGACAGTTGTGGAACACCATACAGATGACGTGAAACGACTTGCGATGGCAATGGCACTTTGTTCTGACGCAGAACTGGATGCTAAAAATGAAGCAACTGGGGAACCGACAGAATGTGCACTTGTGAACTTTGCATACAAAGAAGGACTTCCAAAACCTGAATTGAAGAAGGCATCTCCAAGAATTGGAGAAGCACCATTTGACAGTATGCGTAAGATGATGAGTACAGTACACAAGACTGAGGAAGGTATTATCCAGTATACCAAGGGAGCACCGGATGAAGTCCTGAAATGTTCTACTACTTACCTAAAAGATGGAAAAGTACTGCCACTCGATGATGCAGCAAGAAATGCTATTATGTCAGAAAATAAGAATATGGCAGATGAGGCATTACGTGTTCTTGGAGCAGGAATGCGCCGCTATGACGTGGAGCCAGACAATTATGAAATAAGTAATATAGAAAAAGAACTTACGTTTATCGGGCTGACAGGGATGATTGATCCAATCAGACCAGAGGTAAAGGATGCAATCGTAGAATGCAAGAGTGCTGGAATCACTGCGATCATGATCACTGGAGATCACAGGGATACTGCAGTTGCAATTGCAAAACAGCTTGGAATCTTAGAAAGCCCTCAACAGGCAATTACAGGTGCGGATCTTGATAAAATTCCTGAGGAGGTTCTTGAGAAGACAATCGGCAATTATCGTGTCTATGCAAGAGTACAGCCTGAACATAAGGTTAGAATTGTAAGCGCGTGGAGAAAAAATGGTTTTATTACAGCAATGACCGGAGATGGGGTCAATGATGCACCAAGTATTAAGAGTGCAGACATTGGAATCGGGATGGGAATTACAGGAACGGATGTCACCAAGAATGTAGCTGACATGGTACTGGCAGACGATAACTTTGCAACAATCGTAGGTGCTGTTGAAGAAGGAAGAAGAATCTACGATAATATTAGAAAATCAATTCAGTTTTTGCTCGGATCTAACATGAGTGAAGTTGTGAGTATCTTTATTGCAACGCTCCTTGGGTTTACGATTTTAAAGCCTGTTCACTTATTATGGATTAATCTGATTACAGACACATTCCCAGCACTGGCTCTTGGAATGGAAAAAGGGGATGATGATATCATGAACCGGAAACCAAGAGATCCAAAAGATGGGATTTTCGCAGGAGGACTTGGAGTTGACGTATTATACCAGGGAACGCTTGTTGCGGTTCTGACAATCATCGCGTATTTTGTAGGACACAGAATAGAATCAGGACTTTGGGAAATTGCAGAGAGTCCAGACGGAATCACAATGGCTTTTTTAACCTTGAGCTTTGCAGAAATCTTCCATAGCTTTAATATGAGAAGTCAGCGTGGAAGTATTTTCAAGATGAGTAAACAGAATGTGTTTTTATGGGGAGCAGGAATAGCAAGTCTTATTTTGACAACGCTTGTCATCTATGTACCATTCCTCGCCAAGGCATTTGAATTTGAACACATCAACAGCTTAGAGTACTTTTTAGCAGTTTTACTGGCAGCCAGTGTCATTCCAATTGTAGAAATCGTAAAATTAATCCAGCGTAAGCTGGCATAAGAGGGCAGCACTATGGAGAATTTTCCATAGTGCTGTTTTTACAAGGAGGAGCGTATGGGTATCAGGGGTGCATTTGTAGTTCCACATCCACCAATTATTGTAGAAGAGGTTGGACACAGAAGAGAAAAGTCGGTTGAAGAGGTAATCAATGCATATCGTCAGGTTGCAAGAGAGATTGCAGCATGGAAGCCGGATACCATTATTATCACTTCACCACACACAGAATTTTATGCTGATTATTTTCATATTGCAGGAGGGAAGGAAGCCGTCGGTGATTTTGAAGAGTTTGGTGCACCGAAGGTTGCATTTGACGTTGCCTATGACTGGGAATTTACAGGAGAACTTGTGAAACTGTTGGAGGAACATGATTTTCCGGGAGGTTTTTTAGGAGAACGAAATAAAAAACTGGATCATGGTGTCATGGTCCCACTTTATTTTATTCAAAAAGAATATCGGGATTTTGAGATGGTCAGAATTGGATTGTCAGGACTGCCACTGGAAGCACATTATACCCTGGGAGAATATCTGAAGCAGGTAGCCAATCAGCTTGGCAGAAACGTAGTCGTCGTAGCGAGTGGGGACCTGTCGCATCGATTAGCCGAGGATGGTCCGTATGGATTTCAAAAAGAAGGTCCAGAGTACGACGAACAGATTATGAAAACACTGGAGTCAGGGGAGCTTGCACAGTTGTTGGACTATTCTTCTGGTTTTTGTGAAAGGGCGGGAGAATGTGGACACAAGTCATTCGTTATTATGGCAGGAGCGCTGGATGGATTGGCCATCAGGAGCAAAAGGCTTGCTTACGCAGGCCCCTTTGGTGTTGGTTACGGTGTCTGCAGCATAGAAGTAACGGGAGAAGACGAGCAACGTCTTTTAACTGAAATAAGACGGAAAAAACCAAAACGGGAAAAGGAGTGGGAGTCTATGGATCAAAGACAGAATCCTTACACGAGGATTGCAAGAGAATCACTTCTTCATTATTTTCAAACAAGAAAGGCAATGCAGATTTCAGATGAAATTCCAGAAGGACTTCGTAGCGAAAAAGCAGGTGCTTTTGTTTCGTTAAAGAAGCATGGGCAGTTGAGAGGGTGTATCGGTACGATTTCGCCTGTAAGGGAGAGTCTTGCCGAGGAAATCATTCACAATGCAATCAGTTCAGCAGTGAGTGATCCTAGATTTCCACCTGTTTCCAAAGAGGAGCTAGAGGATATCACGATTAGTGTAGATGTGCTTGGCAGGGCAGAAGCGATTCGCTCCGTGGAGGAACTGGATGTGAAACGTTTTGGTGTGATTGTGAGCAATGGATGTAGGAGAGGATTATTACTACCGGACTTAGAAGGGGTTGACACGGTTTCTGAGCAGGTTGCTATTGCAAAACGGAAAGCAGGAATCGGAGAAGCGGAAGAGGTTTCATTGCAAAGGTTTGAAGTGAAAAGATACCAGGAAGGAGAGGTATAAGGATGCAGGATGTGAGTATGCAGGATGAGGATAGGAAAGGAGTCTGCGAAGTCTGTATTCATCATTGTCGGCTTGACGAGGGACAGCTTGGAAGGTGCAAGGCAAGAGGGATGAGACAGGGGAATAGTACTTGTGTCAATTATGCAAAAGTAACCTCTATTGCACTGGATCCAATCGAAAAAAAACCTCTCCGGAAGTTTTATCCTGGGAGCAAAATATTATCGATTGGAAGCTTTGGCTGTAATCTTTCCTGTCCGTTTTGTCAAAATCATTCTATTTCCATGAAAGGTGAGGAAGAATCTGTATGTGAAACACTTCTTCCGGGGGATGCGGCAAGGATGGCACAAAATCTTATCAATGAGGGAAATATTGGACTGGCATATACCTATAATGAACCCCTCATCGGATATGAGTATGTCAGAGATACCGCAATGGAAGTAAGGCGACTTGGGATGAAAAATGTAGTTGTCACAAATGGATGCTTTACGGAAAAAGTAGCGGGTGAAGTTCTTCCTTTTATCGATGCACTTAATATTGATTTGAAGTCTTTTCATGCGGAAACATACAGATTGCTGGGAGGTGATCTGGAGACGGTAAAGAAGTTTATCCTACTTGCTTATGCAGAGGCACATATAGAATTGACAACGCTGGTGGTTCCGGGTTTAAACGATACAGAGGAAGAGATGGAAGCACTTACGGGGTGGGTCGCATCGATTGATCCTGCAATTGTGCTTCATATCTCAAGATTCTTCCCAGCCTGGCATATGGAACAGGAGAATCCGACTGAGGTAAGAGCTGTTTACCGCCTTGCAGAAATTGCAAGAAGAAAGTTACACAATGTATATGAAGGAAATTGCTAGACTTGTATCTTATGTTAGAATCGTAACTTATGTTAGAATCGTAACTTTTTAACGTTGGATCAGATTTGATTTAGATTGTCTATTCATTTTCTCTATGATAAAATGAGATGTATTTCAATTTTGAAATTGGAGGAAAATGACATGAAAGGTACTGTAGTATCATCCTGGGTTCAATCCTGCAGGAAATTATTTGGAGATGAAGTTGTAAATAATGCTTTGAAGGCACATGAATTACCGATTGACAGGGTTTTCACACCACTTGAAGATGTAGCAGATGAGACAGCAAAAGGCATTGTAGATTATATAGGAAAAGCACTGGGCAAGGACCACAAGGAAATGTGGGGTGTCATGGGACAACAGAATATCAAGACATTTAGTAAGAATTATCCTGGATTTTTCAGACATGATTCGGCGTATCAGTTCTTAAAATCAATGAATGATGTGCATGTGATTGTAATGAAGAGATTTAAGGGAGCCACACCACCTGGATTAGATGTAACCCCAATTGGGTCGCATGAGATTTTATTTACCTATCGATCTAAAAGAGGGATGGAAGACTACCTTCAGGGTCTGATCAAAGGAGTTGCAACATTTTTTAAGGAAAAAATAGAAGTAGAAGTTGTGGGACAGTCTGCGAACGAGACCATAATGAAACTGACCTTTGAAAATGAAATTCAGATTATTAAAAAATACCCATTAAACCGTATCTTTTCTTTTGGAATTTTGAAGAAAGCATATCTGAAGCAGGCGATTCTGAGTGCGGTAATTCTTGGGATTGCAGGGGTGGTAATTACAGGGAATCTGCTACAGGCAGCCATTTTGGGTGCTACAGCACTTGTTCTAACCGCATTATTGGGGCTTATATTCCAGAAACCGCTGAATACGATTATGAAGGAATTGCTGCAACTAGGAGAAGGCAACTTTATGGAATCACTGCTCGTTAAATCAAATGACGAGTATGAAGATATGATGGATGCCATCAATCACGTGAAGCAGAATGTTCAGAAAGATTTCATTAATTTCAATGCCATCGTAGATGAAATGTATACCTTCAACAACTCGGTTGCCAAGATTGCCAAGACAATGCAAAGTACATCAAATGAAATTACGGATGTGTTAGATGAAGTTTCTACTGCAGCAATCTCACAGGCAGAAGATACAGAGCGAGTGGTAGGGGTTCTGAATGAGAGTATAAATAATCTGACGTCAGTATCACAGGAAAGTGATGAGAACAAGTCAAAAATTGAAGCTGCTGTTGGTGATATCGAGAAGAGTTTTAATGAAGTCACAGGGACTGCAACTGAGATCAATGATGTCTTAAGTCAGTTTAGCCATATCAAGGAAAATGGAACGGAATTAAAGAGAAAAGCAGATGATATTACCTCTATTGTATCTATTGTTTCAGCGATTGCACAGCAGATCAACTTACTAGCACTGAATGCTTCCATTGAAGCTGCCAGAGCGGGAGAAGCGGGAAGAGGATTCTCGGTTGTTGCGGAAGAGGTTAGAAAACTCTCAGAAGAGACCAATAGTGCAGTGAGTAAAATCAACGATAGTCTAACAAGTTTTGTATCCAGTATTGGAACAGTGGTAGTGGGAATTGATGAACAGTATGGTGTTCTGGAAAATGAGAATGGCCGGTTGAAGAGCGCAGTTTCAACAACAGAGAAGTCAAATGAACATTTGGGACTTGTATCTGGGCTGATGATTAGGACGTCACAGGAATTAAATCAGGAAGCAGAAAATATCAATTCAGCATTTGACAGCATCCAGAATCTTGCAGCAATCGCAGAAGAAAATTCTGCAGCAACGCAGGAAGCCAATTCTAATGTTGCAGTGTATGTTGAACACATTCATGAACTGACTGACCAAATCAAGGTATTTGATTCTATGATTAAGAACTTCCAGGTGGACCTGGCAAAATATAAAATTTAAGGAAAAAAAAAGATCTGAAAATAAATGTTTTACAAAAAGTAACTATTTAAAATTGCATCAAAAAAAGGGAACCCGATTTCAAAATCGAGTTCCCTTTTTCGACATTACGAGATTAGAATCGCTTTGTATTGAAGAATGCTTTGGTTTCTGCAACGACGACTCCGTTCAGTGCAACAAGTGCAACGAGGTTTGGGAATGCCATGAGCCCGTTGAAAATGTCGGCAATGGTCCACACAGCAGAGACCGTCATATAAGGTCCAATAAAAACTGCGAGAATATAAAGCCAGCGATAAACTTTTACAATCTTCTGATTTCCATTTACAAGGTATTCCAGGCATCGTTCGCTATAGTAATCCCAACCGAGAATGGTAGTAAAAGCGAAAAAAACCAGACAGATCATTAAGATAAAGGAACTGACTGCCGTAGGAAGAGGAAGTCCTGACTGAAAAGCATTGGTGGTTACGGCAACACCTGTGAGTCCGATGTTCCAACTACCGGTTACAACGATGCAAAGGCCTGTCATGGTACAGACGAGGATGGTGTCCAAAAAAGTTCCTGTCATGGAGATCAGACCCTGGCGAACAGGCTCTTCTGTTTTTGCTGCTGCAGCAGCGATGGGAGCGCTACCAAGACCTGACTCATTTGAGAAGATACCTCTTGCGATTCCCTTCTGCATCGAGACAATGATTGCACCGAGAGCACCACCAGCCACAGCTCTCATTCCGAATGCACTTTCCACAATGGTTATAATTGCTTCAGGAAGTTTTGAAGCATTGGTAATCAGGATAACGAGTGCAGCCAGAATATAGAGACCCGCCATAAAGGGAACTACAATTTCCGAAACAGTAGAGATGCGTTTGATGCCACCAATAATGACAAGAGCAACACAGACTGCAAGCAGAACACTGGAAATAACTACGGTCCAAGAATAGGGTCTTCCAAGCAATGTAACAGACCAGGTATTTGCGGGATCAAAAAAGTTATTTACTGCGCTAGTGATACCGTTTACCTGTGTAAAGGTACCAATTCCAAGAAGTCCAACGCCAACGCCAAAAAATGCAAATACTTTAGCGAGCCACTTCCAGGATTTCCCCATTCCATTTTCAATATAATAAAAAGGTCCACCGAGAACATGACCATCGGCAGCCACGACTCGATATTTGGAAGCAAGGAGGCATTCGGCATACTTGGTAGCCATTCCAAATAACGCGGCAATCCACATCCAGAAAAGAGCACCCGGACCTCCGGCGACAATTGCTGTTGCAACACCTACGATATTGCCAGTTCCAATCGTAGCAGAAAGTGAGGTACAAAGTGCGCCAAAACTGGAAACGTCTCCAGCATCACTCTCTTCATGGCGAAAGATATAACGAAACGCCAAAAACAATTTGGAAATCTGTAGTCCTCTCAGTCTGGTTGTTAAGAGAATTCCAACTACAAGGATAAAGATGATCAAGGGTAGACCCCAGATAAAGCTGTCTACAGCTTCTAAAAAAAGATTCATTGATTCAAACATTTTGCGACTCCCTCTCATAAGACATTCTATTTTCTTGCTCAATGTTGATAATTTATCATATTTGGAATCTGTTTACAATCGGACATAGCAGAAAAAGTTTATAAAAATTTCATATTATAAGAGAAAACATGAATTTTGATAAAATTTTGTGAAAATTTTTGATAGACAAAAGAAGAATGGAATGTTATATTTTCGTTATTCAGGGCGTATTCTTGCCCTTCGTATTTAACTCTTTGGACTATTCTGTCCGGATTTACCCAAACGATTGTATCAATTTTAAAAAGGAGGACTCTTTTATTTGAAAAACAAACTATTTATTCGCTTATCTGGTGCAATCCGGTGGATTTTACCAGGGCTTTTTTTGTACCTTTTCTTGCTGCCAGGTGCTGTTCGGGTTCATGCTTCAGAGGGCATTCTTTCTCATGCGCACGTGGAGAGCTGTTATACCAACACCCAGACACTTTGCACGGATCATGTGATTGAAAGTACGCCGGGCTCCGTTTACGCCAACTGTACGAGTTGCGCTATGGTACGAAGGCATAGTACCTACGAATTATTCCAGGTGTGCACCCGATTTGGCTATGGAATTATCTCGGGAGGGTATTATGAATGTACGGTATGTCATCTAATCTCCAATGAGTGGCAAGGGGAGGGACTTGCGCCTCATTTTTATGATGTGGTAACGTTGGGCTGCCCTTTAGAAGAAGCAGTCTATGGAATCGTAAGGCTGATTCCAAATACGGTAGAGAACACGAGTGGTAATGTGCAACTATTGATTCAGGTAACTCCGGTTCGCCCAGATCTAAGTTTGCATGAAACTCCATATTTATGGAGTTTTCTGACAGAGTATGGGAATGCAGAAGAGGTGACGATTACAGAAAATGGAACCTATTCCTGTCAGGTGCGAACCACGAACGGAATGGATGCACAAAGCGTGATCACAATTGGAAACATTCAGATTCCCGTGCCAGAACCAGAACCCGAGCCAGAGCCTGATCCCGAGCCCGAGCCAGAGCCTGATCCCGAGCCACAACCTGAGCCCGAGCCGGAGCCGGAGCCCGAGCCTGAGCCAGAACCAGAACCAGAACAGGAAGTGTCGCCCATAATTGTAGAAGACTTGATCACACCCCCTGAAGAAGTTGTGGTGCCAGAACCAGAAGTGATGGTTGCGAATGATGCTACAACAAAGATAGAAGAGACAAAAGTGTTAGACTCCCAGATAGAAAACCGTTCGAAGCAAGTGAGACCGGAGCCTGTGACGATTCAAGATCCACCAGCCTTTTCTCCCCCGCCAGCAACTTCCCTTCAGCCACAGGTGATTGGACCTACTGCATCAAAAGCACCCCTTACAGCGATTCCACCCACACGTAAATTGGAAGAAAAGAGGGAAACGAAAGATGGGGTAGATCAGGTCACAATCGTAGAATATACGATTGTGGTAATTCTTTTATTAATCCTGTTTCTTTTCTTTTTTACATGGTACCGGTCGGGAATTCGAATCTATGTAAAACAAACAGATGCTAGGTATCATTTTTTGGGAAAAAGGAATCTTTGTGAAGAGGAAGGCATGAATCTGCTTGTAATCGGAGAGAAAATGATTGAGAGAGCGCAATCAACACAATATAAGTTGGAAATTCCCAGGCAATGCCTTCGAAAATCAAAAAAATTGGACTTCATCATAAGAGGGGGAAAGACGCAGGTCTATACCTGCATGGAGGAGACGGTATATTTCGAGTTGCCAGAGTAATATTTTGGTTTGCATTCGAAGGTAAAATTTGATAACATGAAGGCATTCATAAAAGGGAGAGGTGCCATCATGAGCTGGGAGAAAAATGTAAGAAAAGTAGTGCCGTATGTTCCGGGAGAACAACCTGATAAGAAAACGATGATTAAACTAAATACAAATGAATGCCCCTATCCACCGGCACCAGGTGTAGTAAAAGCGATACAGGAATTTGATGCAGACTGCCTTAGATTATATCCAAACCCCTCTGCGCAGCAGCTTGTGGATGCACTTGCTGCGTATTATCAGGTATCAGCAGATCAGGTATTTGTTGGGGTTGGCTCTGATGATGTACTGGCAATGGCATTTATGACATTTTTTAATTCCAAGAAACCAATTCTTTTTCCGGACATCACCTATTCTTTTTATGATGTATGGGCCGATTTATTCAGGATTCCATATAAAAGGAAAGCCCTTGATGATACATTTCATATTAGAAAAGAAGATTATTTTGAGGAAAATGGAGGAATTATCTTCCCCAATCCTAACGCACCAACAGGGATAATGGAATCCATGGAACTCATTGTGGAAATTTTAGAAAAAAACAAAGAATCCGTTGTCATAATAGATGAAGCGTATGTAGATTTTGGTGGAAAAAGTGCACTGGGGCTTGTGGAACAATATGAGAATCTTCTGGTGGTCCAGACCTTTTCAAAATCACGTTCCATGGCTGGACTAAGAATTGGATTCGCCATCGGATCTGCGAAGTTGATTCAGTATTTAAATGACGCCAAGTTTTCCTTTAATTCCTATACCATGAATCAGCCATCCCTATATTTAGGGGTAGAATCTGTGAAAGATGATCTTTATTTTAAAGAAACCATTCAAAAAGTAATCAGGACAAGAGAGCGCGTGAAAGAAGAAATGAAACAGCTCGGATTTTCTTTTACAGACTCGGTCAGTAATTTTATTTTTGCAACACATCCCCTCTTTTCGGCGAGGGAAATTCAGGCAGAGCTTAGGAAACACGATATTTATGTCAGGCGATTCGATTTGCCAAGAATTGATAACTACTTAAGGATTTCGATTGGTACAGAAGAGGAAATGAATACGTTTCTCTTACGAGTAGCGGAATTTATGAAATCTGTGAAGTAATCCGGATTGGAGAGACAGAATAGAAATGGAAGCATATACCTCATTTGCACAAGTCTATGATATTTTTATGGACAATGTTCCTTATCAGGAATGGGCAGATGGCATTATAAAACAATTAAAGAAATACAAGATCGAAGACGGCCTGATTCTTGACCTTGGATGCGGGACGGGGAGACTTTGCGAGGAATTGACCAGTCAGGGATATGATATGATTGGGATAGACAATGCAGAAGAAATGCTGCTTGTGGCCATGGAGAATAGGACAGAACATCAGTTGGATATTCTGTATTTATTGCAGGATATGCGGGAATTTGAATTGTATGGAACGGTTCGTGCTGTCATTAGTATCTGTGATTCAATCAATTATATTCTTGAGAGTGAAGAACTCCTAAGGGTATTTCAACTAGTGAATAATTATCTGGATCCAGGGGGTATTTTTCTTTTTGATCTGAATACCATTTACAAATATGAAACCCTGCTTGCTGACCACAGTTTTAGTGAGAATAGGGAAGAATGCAGTTTTATCTGGGAGAATGAATATGATCAGGAGAAAAAACTGAATGCATATGAACTGACTCTTTTTGTAAAAGAAGAGGAGGAGCTTTATAGAAAATACGAGGAAACTCATTTTCAAAGAGCCTATTCCGTAGAGGAAATCAAAGGGCTGCTTGAAGAAGCGGGAATGGAGTATCTTGGAGTTTTTGAAGCGTTTACAGAAGAAAAACCGAAAACGGATAGTGAAAGAGTGTTTTTTTTAGCAAGAGAAAAAGGGAAAAGGCGTGCTTAAGCACGCAGATGGGAACAACTATGAATGATTACATTATCAGAGCAACGGCAGCGGATTCACAAATAAGAGCATTTGCAGCAACAACCAGACATCTCGTTGAAGAGGCCAGAAGCGCTCACAACACCTCACCAATTGCGACAGCAGCGCTTGGAAGACTTTTGAGCGCAGGCGCCATGATGGGGAGTATGCTGAAAGGAGAAAAAGATGTCCTGACTTTGCAGATGAAAGGAGATGGACCAATTGGTGGGATCATCGTCACGGCAAATGCCAATGCAGACGTAAAAGGCTATGTGATTCACCCTGAAGTAATGCTTCCGCCCAGCCAGTCAGGCAAGCTTGATGTAGGTGGTGCCATTGGCAACGGGTATCTGAATGTAATAAAAGACATGGGATTAAAAGAACCCTATTCGGGACGGACAGACCTGCAGACGGGAGAAGTGGCAGATGATCTGACCTTCTATTTTGCCAATTCAGAGCAGGTACCCTCTTCGGTGGGACTTGGCGTTTTAATGGAAAAAAATAATACAGTGAAGCAGGCGGGCGGGTTTATCATCCAACTCATGCCGTTTGCATCGGATGAAGTAATAGACCAGTTAGAACAGAATATTCTTGCGTTTTCAAGTGTGACAAGTGTGCTTGACCAGGGAGCAACACCGGAAGATATGTTGTCTATGTTACTAGGTAATCTGGGCCTTGAAATTCACGAAACGATTCCGACCAGATTCCACTGCAATTGCGACAAAAAAAGAGTAGAAAAAGCAATTATCAGCATTGGGAAAAAAGATCTCGATGAAATGATCGCTGACAATAAAGAAATAGAAGTGAAATGCCATTTTTGTAACAGAGCATATCATTTTAGCGTGGATGAACTTATGCAGATGCGTAGAAAGGGGTAAGGCGCTATGAAACATGGTTTTTTGAAAACGGCTGCAATCAGCCCTAAAATACGTGTGGCAGATCCTGATTTTAACGTAACTGTAATTGTGGAATCACTGAAAGAGGCGTACGGGCGGGGGGCAAGAATTTTGGTGCTTCCTGAACTTTGTCTGACTGGGTATACTTGTCAGGATTTGTTTTTGCAGGATGCTTTGCTAACAGGTGCAAAAGAAGGTCT
>CANRNK010000039.1 GCA_947631985.1 uncultured Lachnospiraceae bacterium
AAACTTAACAAAAGACCCTGGGCTACCTGTGAATGCCAATCTGTAACGATTGATGATACCATCACATCGATTGGTGCCTATGTGTTTTATGATCTTCCAAAACTAAAATATATCTCTATCAGTTCTAAAACATTTATTACGAATTATACCTCCTTCTATCATATTAGTGCCAATCCAATATTCAGAATTGGTGGATCAGACGTAACTACGGTGATGATTGGAACAATCCCTTACACAAGTATGGACAGTATCCTATCTGTGTCTCAGTCATCAGGAACAGGACGTTCCTATGTACTTGATAACAATAGTCTGGCATCCGCATTTCAGGGAAAGACAAATCCGACGATCCAAAATGTATATAGTGCAACAGATTCAAGGGCCCCATGGAATGATCTTGCGACGTACTGGAATGGAAATATATATACTTCTATCTGCAGAATTACAGGGACTTCATCTGCACCTTATATCGTAACGGCTACAAGAAGCTATCAGGGCATTGAAGCCTATAGAGCATTTGCGGCACATATCGGAACAAATACATTTGCAACAACATTCAACATAACCGTAACAGCAAATGATGCCAATAAAGCTGTTATTTCAAAAACAAATGCTTCTTATCAATATACACTTACTATTCCAGAAGCATTCAGAGCATCCGGAAGAATCTTCAAATTGTTAGGAATTGGTCAAAATGGTGTTACTACATATGATGATATAGACACCGACGGTAATACAATTACTTTTTCAACAGATTCTCCCACTGCAAGTTATGCACTGGTTTATAGTGGCAATTAGTAATTTATACTTTAAGACTTTAAAAAGGAGTTCAAAATTTTGAACTCCTTTTTGTTTACCAAATGCGATAATTCCCACTTAACGCAAGCATTGCAAAAAGATATAGGCAATTATCGTAATATCTTCTTTCACCGGTTCGAAGCGGCGTATTCCAGAATTCTTTGACACAAGCAAGGGCAAAGGGGCCTTCGGAAGCTAGTGATGCCTGGGCGTTAGTTGCTGTAATGGCAACCGGATGAAGTGCCTCTTCTCCGGCAAGCTGCCCATCAATAGTATAGATTGCTCTTGGCTTATGCGCCATCGTTTTGCAGAAGAAATACTGAAGTTTTTCAGTCGTTTCCTTATGCCAGCTTCCTTCTGGCGTTTCTTTTGCAAACCACTCATAATCCAGAGCAATATTCGCTATTGTACGGTATGCATCACTGAAATACCAGTCATGGCGACCAAATATTTCCTGTTCTAACGTGTATGCTTCTCCAGAAAATGTACTGTACTCTGCACTCAATCCAGTATCATGGTGACATGCTTTTTTTAGATACTCTCTGCTTCTTTCAGTCGCTATTTTCCAAAACTCGCGGTCTTCTTCGTTCGCCCATTCGGAAAACAACTGATAGAAATGTGGCAGATGATAGGACGGATCCGTAAATTCCCGATCTGGTATAAACCGAATCAGATAATTCTCCGGATTCCACATAGCAAACCCCATGCCATCCTCTCCTTTATGTACACAAGTGGACAATAAATCCCTTGCTTCTTTTGAATAACAGAAAATTCCCTGCCCATCACCAAAACGATGTGCTGCAAAAAATAAAGCCATTGCAAAAAACTCTTCCCCATCAGGCGCTGGTCCATATGAGTTTTTCTGTCCATCCGGATGTACACTCCATGCAAAATATCCCTTGTTCTCTCCTTCTTCCATATACATATAGGTTCTTGCCCATTTCCACAAGGCATCAAATTCTTTTTTCTTCCCCAGCTGCACACACATCATCATCGCATAGGACATTCCTTCTGTTCTGACATCATAATTGCCAGTATCCATTACATAGCCGGTACCATCTCCATTTTCAAAATAAAACTTATCTGGGCCATAAAAAATCTCCCAAAAGGTTTCTTCCACTCTGTTCTCAATTTCATCGCGGCTAATTCCGGCTTCCAAAAATACGTTGCGATATTTCTTTTTTTTCAAGTTATTCCTCCCAGATTGCAAATCTGTTTTTCATTTATTTCGTCCTGTTTTTCCAATGACACATCTGTCGTTTACCCTACTGAAAAGGAGTAAAAGTCTGCCGTCCCCTGTCCTTCAAACGTAAAGTATAGAGCGTGTACCCCTGTAAGCGGTGGGAATTCTCCTTGATAATCTTCCCATACATTACTATATTCCACTTCTATTGTTGTCAAATCTTCCTGATTCCATGCTGTTTTTACGCGAAATATCCCTTTCGCATATCCTCTTATTTTAATCCCTATTTTAGTTGCTTGCTTCATTTCAAAATATTTAAATCCAATCGTTGCACCATCGGTCACATTGCTAATATAAGCTGGGTCTGTATCCCCATCTCTGCCATCCTGTCGGATCCTTGGGAGCTTTTCACCACCAAGATATACGGATTCCTCTCTGGTAAATAAATTGCAGGCAAGGTAGGCTGGATATTCTCCTTTTCCCTCAAGTGGCCCTGGGTTTAATCCGCATGAAGTGATTTCTGCCTGGCGAATTGTTCTATCATCTAGAAATTCAATTTTCTCAGCGCAACCCTGCCTGGAAAACCAGGTATTATTGGTGTGGCGATGATAAAAAATATACCAATGGTTTACTATCTCAATAATACTACCATGATTATTGGCTCCATATGCCGTTGGCATCATGGCCGGCTTATAGCTTTCAATATGTAAATCCGTATTGCTTACAAGCACGCCTCCGTATTGAAAACCCGAACAAGGATCTTCACTATATGCATAACATAATTCATGCATCTGAACCGAAGAGTAAATAAGAAAATATAGATTTCCACGTTTTCTGATTGAGGGCGCTTCAAAAAATTCAAATCCTTCAAAACCAGTTCCTTCTCCATAAGTTTTGCTGGGAATGACAAAAACAGGTGCAGTTTTGACCGTAAGCATATCCTCCTTTAAAACTGTTACCATCGCTCCGTGTCTACTAGTATCACCGGGTGAAGAAAACCCTGTATAGAGATAAGTTTTTGTGCCTTCCGTCAAAACTCCTGGGTCAAACTGAGGTTCATCTTGTTTCCCCTCTCCAAGTCTGGTTCCATCTTCATATTTCACATATCCGAAAAACTCAAATTTGCCACATGGAGTATCACATACTGCTACTGAAACTACTGAAATTTTATCTAATACATAGTACAAATAATACCTTCCATCCGTTCCTTGTGTTATGTCCGGAGCATATAGGCACATTTTCCCATGCGGATTTTCTGGGTCATCCGTTTTATGATAGATAACACCCTCCATACGCCAGTCTCCCAAATGATCCACTGGTGCTGACCAGCATACATAATCGCCCGGGCAGAAAACCGGTCCATTATAAAAGTCGTGTGAACCATATACATAAAGCCTGTCACCAAATACATAGGGTTCCACATCTGGTAGATATTCCCAAGATGGTAAATATGGATTTACTGCTTGTTTCATTCTATTTTTCATTTAATAATTCCTTTTTAATTTCCAATAGATAGAGTAGTATTATTTCTTATGGATATACGACAGTCAGTGAGTCAAAAACAGCCTCATTTGTACTTTCTGCTTTGTCCGTATATCCATATACTCCCATTGTACATCCAACAAAACCACCGGCCCCCTGGGTCGTTAACTGACTTATATCAAGTGCATCTGCTACAATTATTCCATTTAAGATACATCTCATTTTATGTTTTTCAACTTGCATTTCCAGTATACTGTTTCCCCTATATAGTTCTTCCACTTCTTCAAAAACACAAGTCACTATTGATTTCTCATACTTCACAACACTTAATACTATTTTATTATTTCTCTTTAACACAATTAGCTTAATAAAATTTGCAGCATTATAATAATATACAAGACCCGCTTCTTCTCCCTCATCTGGTAAGAATGTCATAGATACTTTCAATGAAAATTGATGTTCTTCAACCCGTATTCCAATATAAGCTGGCGTTTTTTCACTCTCCAATTTCTGCGTTCCAAGTGATAAATGTAATCGTTCTTCCATAACCCTTCTTTTTGAAGATTCCAAAACACTGCGCAGCATCACACAAGATAGGGGAAGTGGGTCAGACCATCTAATCATTATCTTTCTTCCCATCCCACACATGGTTTCCTTTGATACAGAAATTTTGCCCTCTCCTTCACAAAAAACAGGCCAGTCATCTTCCCAAACAACAGGAACTATAAAAGTCTCTCGACCCATCGAACTTTTTTCTTCATACATTCTGGTGCCAAGCATAACTGCAAACCAGTTACCATCGACTTTTTCTATCAGGTCCGCGTGTCCAATATACTGCAAAGGATAGTTCCGTCCAAGATGTTTATGTGTTAACAGTGGATTGTTTTTACATGATTCATAAGGTCCATAAATTTCTTTGCTTCTTGCAATGTTTACACTATGTTCGTGAGCGGTCCCCCCTTCTGCAATACAAAGATAATAATATCCATCTTTTTTATACAGGTGTGGGCCTTCTGGCCATATCACATTTTTAGCTGCTCCGTCCCATAGAACATGAGCTTCTTCCACTAACTTGCCGGCCTGTAGGTCTAACTTCTGTACCCAGATTTCACAGTCTCCATCATATTTCGCATCGTGTTTAAAACGTTGTCCAACATAGTAACAATCGTCATCATCGAAAAAAAGACTCGGGTCAATACCAGCTGCTTCCTTTAAAAATACAGGTTCTGACCATGGACCTTTGGGACATGTCGCCGTCACGTAAAAATTTCCACCTCTTCCAGCATTTGTAGTGATCATATAAAAAATTCCTCTGTGGTAGCGGATCGTTGCTGCAAAAATTCCAGAAGAAACTTCTAAATCCATCAATTCAAGCTGCCCGGGAGTTACTAATATATGTCCAATCTGAGTCCAGTTTACCAAATCTTCACTTTCAAAAATGGGGACTCCTGGAGCATAAGTAAATGTAGATGTAATAAGATAGTATTTCCCTTCTGCCTCACAGATTGAGGGGTCTGGATACATTCCTCTTAATATAGGATTTTTGATTGATTCCATGGCTATTCTATTTCCTGCCTTTTCTGTTTTTATTTCTGTTTCTATTTCATAAGTAATCCCGTTACTGGCCAATTCTTCTTTCTAGTTCCAGTTGCATATCATCAAAAAATATCTGAGAATTGGTTTCTTTATAAGCCTTCTCATACTCTTCCCATACTGTTTCAAACTGATCCGCCATGATAACCTTTGGAAGCCATTTCTGCTTTAATGAGGTCATTTCTTTCCATACAACACCAGCCGGCGTTTGATTCGTCAGCATGGTAGAATAGGAATACATTGGGTACCATTTTCCTGGCTTATCATTGGTTCCAATCATATCCACATAGGTATTGGCCCCATATGCCTCCAGACACTCTTTTACATCCTTGGGTAATGAAGCTTGAAACTCCCCAAGCTGGTATTCCGGTGAAAACATATTGATGCCATCGCTTATAATTCCCTCTTTCCTTGGAAAATATGCATAGGAACAGCTATGCGAAGCCTGATAATCTGACAGATTCCATTTTTTTCTTTGTTCCTCACTACGATAGTAAATGCCAGCATCATTCACATTATAATCTATATTTTCAATTCCCCAATATCTCAGATTCTGAACTTCTTCGTCTAAAAGGTCATTGATAAATTGGAAGGCGCCTTCTACATCCTGGCAGGATGTGGTAACAGAAATTCCAGACGAAATATCCAGTTCATCAGAACGTTTTATATGCCATTTATTCTTGACTGACTTATCAATTACGATAGGAAGTGGTACATAATTACAACCTATCTCATCCAGATTCTGTTTTTTATAGGAGGACGTAATGTTATATGAAAACTGCCACCACTGGTCTACCATACCAAGAACGGTACCACTGGATAACTTTTCAATATACTCTTCATAGGTGCTGGTAAAGGACTCAGGATCAATGATTCCCTTTTTATACTGCTCATTCAGTTTAAAAAAGTATCGTTTGGCTGTGTCCGTAAAGTTGTAATCCATCACCTTCAGATTTAACGGATCTACCATGCAACTTCCATCGTTAGGATATCCATCCAAAAACTGCGGTGGATTCTCCATACAAAAATAGCGCCAGTCATCACACAAAATCGTATAAGGAATATTAGGAGTTCCATTTTCCATAACTGGATTTGCTTCATAGTAATCACCAATCAAATCAAAATACTCATCAAGGGTTTGAATCTTCGGATAACCCGCCCATTTTAATACTCGCGTCTGAATCCAAAATGCTTCCCCCTCATGAATAGTCTCAATATCTTCCCCATTCACTATCCCAAACTGTGGAATCCAATAAATATGTCCATCATCAAGGCGCAGCCGATCCCACTCTTCTTCACTCATATATTTTTTAATATTGGGATACTTATCCCAGTACTGGTCAATTGGCAACAATGCTCCAGCCTGATATAGTTCAAGTCCTCCTACGATGAAATCTGTATACTCTCCACTGGCAATATAAGAATTAATCGCATCTTCTATTGTTTGAGAACCCAGCCATATTTCTTCACATTCTGCCCCGGTAATTTCAGCAATCTTTTTTTTAATTGTATTGTCTTCATTAATTGCCTCACCCTGCATATCGTAAAACACCGTAAATCGCTTTATATTTTCTTGTTGTCCGGACTCTCTCCGGGATACCTCAATCAATAAAATTGTGAGTACAAGCCCTAATAAGAGCATGCTGCTTAGAATTCTACTTCTCATAGTAAACACCTACCTTTTTTTATTACTATGATTATACCGAGACGGATTCTCAAATACAAGATAACTGTCCCTACTTCCTATTTATTCTTTTACCCCTCCAAGTGTCATCCCTGTAACAAAATATCTCTGTAAGAATGGATATAGCATAACAATCGGCAATATCGTTATAATAGTAGCTGCCGCTCGTACTGATGTAGGCGTTACGGCACCTGCCGCATTTTTTAAATTTTCTACCGATCCCCCCTGGTTGGTTACAGAAGAGAGTAATTTCATGAGCTCATACTGTAGGGTTGTTAAGTCAGATCTCATACGGTTATAAATCATAGCATCAAACCAGGAGTTCCATTGTCCAACCGCAACAAACAAAGCAACTGTGGCGTAAACTGGCTTACACAGTGGTGAGATAATCCGAAGGAAGATTGTCATGTACCCAGCACCATCCAACTGTGCCGACTCTTCAAGTGAATCCGGAATTCCATTCATAAAGGTTCTGATCACCAGCATATTAAAGGCACTCAGCATACCCGGGATGACGTATACTCCAAAACTGTTCGTAAGCCCCAATCCCTTAAATAATAGGAACGTAGGAATCAGTCCTCCATTTACGTACATGGTAATAACCCAGAATAGCGAAAGCTGCCTTTTGAAAAGAAATCGCTTTCTACTTACGATAAAAGCAAGCAGAGCATTGGTTACAAGTGCAAGCAATGTTCCGATGGCTGTTCTTGCTACCGTTATAATGGCACCAGTTATTAGATTGTCTTTTGTTAATACTGTTTCGAAATTTTTCAATGTCCACTTTCTTGGCCAGAGATGAATTCCTCCACGCAATGCATCTGTTCCATCATTAAAAGATAATACTAGGGTGTTCAGTACCGGATACAGTGTGATGATAACAAAGGCTATCATAAAAATCCCATTGCAGAAGTAGAAAATCTTATCTCCAAGAGATGTTTTTTTCTTATTTTTTTTCAGTAATTTCATTTTTGTAACCATGCCTTTCAATATTAAATAAACTTAGGCTGCATACAGCTCTTCCTGTTGAAAGATACTATCTTTACATCTATCTCTATCAGAACAGACGCTCTTCACCATTGTGTTTTGCAATCTGATTCGCAACTACAATCAAAATGATGCTAACGAGACTCTTAAAGATTCCTGCTGCAGTACCAATCGCATAATCTCCCTGACTGATTCCCCACTTCAGAACATAGATATCAATTGTCTCTGAAACACTTTTTACTAATCCATTGCCTAAAAGATACTGAATTTCGAATCCTGCATTCAGGACATTTCCTACGTTCATCAAAAGGAGAATGATAATCGTTGGTTTGATTCCCGGAAGGGTAACATACTTAATTCGTTCCCATCTACCTGCTCCATCAATAGAAGCTGCCTCGTAAAGGCAGGGATCAATTGCAGTGATTGCAGCCAGATAAATAATGGCATTCCATCCTGTTTCTTTCCAAATATTTGCAAATGCTACAATCGGCCAGAAAAATTTAGGATGCGCAAAGAAATTAATTGGAGAATCTATGATATGGAATGCAACTAATAATTCATTTATAATCCCACTTCCTGATAATGCCCCATGAAGAATTCCGGTTACAATAATCCAGGACAAAAAATGTGGCAGATAAGAAATCGTTTGCACCACCTTTTTTCGGTTATTATTTTGTAATTCATTCAGCAGAATTGCAAAGGTGATCGCAGTCACAAAGCAAACTACAAGATTAATGACGCCCATGGCCAGCGTATTTCTTATTACCCTAAGAAAGGTCGCATCATGAAATAATTGTTCAAACTTAGCAAGCCCAATAAACTCAGAATGGAAAATGCCATCCTTTGGTTTATAATTCTGAAAAGCCATCACCCAGCCTGCAAGTGGAAGATAATAGAATACTACTCCATATACCACAATAAGAAATGACCAGAACAGAAGAACTTTCTGTCTTTTTATTTCTTTCCAGGTGATTTTAGTTGGTACTTCATTGACTTTTTCTTTTTTCTTCCTTGTCAAAGACATCTCGTGTCACTCCTATTTTATAAAACAAGCAGATGAAACAATCTACATCTGCCTGTTTTACTATTTTTTCTAACTATCATTTGAAATTAGTTATATTTTGCTGCTTCTTCCATTCTACGATCAAGTTCTGTCTGCATCTCGCCTAAGAATGCCTGTGGTTCTGTGCCTTCATATACTTCCATATAATCTGTCCAAGCACCTTCGTAATCCTCTGCCATTACAATTTTCGGAAGCCATTCGTGTTTGACTTCAGCAATCTTAACCCATGAAGTACCACCTGGTGTAGTCGTATTTAAAGAGTTTGAGAACGACCACATTGGATACCATGGCCCTGGCTTTTCATTAGTCCCTAACATATCAACATAGGTTTTTGCATCATACGCTGCAAAACATTCCTGTAATTCCGGATGTAAGCCATCATAGAATTCGCTTGCCTGTCCGTCTGGTCTGTTTGCATTAATCCCGTCATCGCTGGTTCCTGTATACTGTGGAAAGTATGAATATGTGCATAGGTGAGACGCTTTATAAGCTGTATCAGATGCATTCATTCTCTGTTCTTCTGTTCTGAAGAATTCTCCTGTTTCGGATACACCGTAATCTACATCTTCAGTACCCCAGAATCGTAAATCATGAAGATCCTGTGCTAAAATATCATTAACAAATTTCATCGCTGCATCTACATCCTCACAGCTCGTTGTAACTGCAAGACCACTGGACACATTGAGAACTGCACCTGAGTTGTGCCACTGGTTGTTAATTCCTTCTTCAATGGTAATTGGAAGCGGAACATAATTACAGCCCTGTGCATCAAGCCCCTGTTGTTTTAAAGCATCATTTACATTGAATGCAAAATTCCACCATTGGTCAATCATACCAAGAACACGACCTGTTGAAAGTTTCGCAATATATTCATCATAGGTCTGTGTGAAAGATTCTGGGTCTACAATTCCCTTTTTGTACTCTTCATTCAGCTTCTGAAAGTAGCGTTTTGCCGTAGGCGTTGTATTATAATCAATTATTTTCAAAGTTTTAGGATCTACAATAACAGAACCATCATTTGGATATCCATCTAAGAACTGAGGTGCATTTTCAAGACAGAAGTATCTCCAGTCTTCGCAAAGAATGGTATATGGAATATTTTCTGTTCCATCTTCCATACTAGGATTTGCTGCTTGATAAGATTCAATCAATTCAAAATACTGATCCATCGTTTTTACTTCTGGATAACCCGCCCATTTTAATACTCGTGTCTGGATCCAGAATGCTTCATCATTGTGAGTACAAACTTTTTCTTCATTTTTCACAGTACCGAACTGCGGAATAAAGTAAATATGTCCATCTGCCTGACGAAGTTTATCCCAGTCTTCTTCCGAAAATAATGCTTTGATATTAGGATATTTTGCAATGTAATCATCGAGTGCTACCAATGCGCCTGCATCGATTAATTGAGGTGTTCCACTTCCTCCTTCAATAAAATCAGGATATTCTCCACCAGCAATAAAGGTACCGATTGCTTCCTTGTCAGTCTGTCCTGTTAACCAGGTTTCTTTTACCTTTACGCCTGTTTTCTCTGCCAAGATTGATTGAATTTCATTGTCATCATTAATTTCTGTTCCAGCCACAGCAAAAAATGCGGTAAATTCTCTCACTTCCCCAGCACCTTCTGTCGCTTCTGTTGTTGTCGCAGCTGCGTCTGTTGATGTGTCAGTAGCTGCCTCATCTGTTTTGCTACCGCAGCCTGCAAGTAACGTAAATGATAATGTTGCTGCAAGTAACAAACTTATTATTTTTTTTTGTTTCATTTTGAACCCTCCCTTGTTTTTTTATATTCTCATTATAACTTTCTTATTCCTTCTAACAATCGGGGAAACTATAGAAAAAAACAGGGCAAAGTATAGAATCGTTTTCTATACTTTACCCTGTTATGTTTCATATTTCATGTTTTATCATGTTTTATCTTGTTATAGCTTCTCTTTAATCACTCCTGCGACTGCTTCCGGAATCTAGCTGGTGTACACCCTTTTTGAGCAATAAAACGGTTCACAAAATAATCTGGATCATGATATCCTACCGCCTCCGCAATACAATAAATTTTATCATCAGTTCTAAGTAAGAGGGTTGCTGCCTGTTCAATCCGGTATGCATTTAAATAATCCTTAAACGACTGCCCATATTTTTTTCGGAATAACTGTCCTAAGTAGGCACTGTTTACATAATATTTTTCACTTAACTCTTTCAGCGTAAGATTCTCAGCAAAATTCTCCTGGATTTCCTTTTCTACTTCTGCAAGAACACCTCTGGATACCTTTTTTCTTAACTGGGTCAGATAATCAGCATATTCGCATGCAAACCTGGAAATATGCGTTTTACTGCCTCGCATAATTCCTTCCTCAAAGGTACTTTCACTTATAATTCTTAGAATTTCCTCCTGATTTATTCCATCATCCTGCTCCGTTGCCAGATGAATTAACTGGAATAAGAGATAGTTAATATTCAGATTGATGATTTTTTCCGAAAGATCTTTGGACTTCATTTCCTCAAAAAATAAAGTTACCCCTTTCATAATTGTTGCGGTATTACTCTGTTCTATCGCCTGAATCAGCTGGTCCAGACTATGTTTACATAACACAATCCCCGTATTCGTAACCTGAATATCCTCTTCATAAAAATAAATATTCTTCTTCGTGTGAAATCCCTGAAAGGAGCGAAGCATGGATGATGCCCGATAAGATTTTGCAATCTGGGAAATATCACTTACTTTTTTACCCACTAGCATAATAACCGGAAGTCCAATTGCATCCTGCAAATACTTCTGAAAGTATTCCAGGTATTTTTCTTCTGGCATTCCTTCCTGATGCGCCATATAGTCACAGAAAATAAATCCTACGTCATAAATTTTCTCATGCCCTGAGACATCAAAAATACAGTGATTACCATTTTCTTTCAGGAAATCAAGGCTTGTCTGGAATAATTTTCTCTGGTATTCTCGCTTCTCCTGGTCCGTAATTTCTTCTTCCATCTGCAGTCCATCTAACTCAATTTCGACATAATAGAGAGACTCTGAGAACCTAACATGTTCTTTTACATGTTCCAGATTTGAAGAGTCGTATTTCCCAAGAATTACAGAAATCATATTTCTTGCCAAATACGCCCGTTCCATTTTTACATTTGTCTGTTTGGTTTCAATCCGTTTATCATTTTTCTCACGTACTTTCTTAAGAACTCTGATTAACTCCTCTTTTTCTACTGGTTTTAGAAGATAATAAGTGCATTCATATGAAATAGCCTTCTGGGCATAGGAAAAATCTGCATATCCACTTAAAAATACAAAGTAGGAATCAGAAATATTTTCTCCTCTTATTTTTTCTAACAACTCTAAGCCATTAATTCCAGGCATATTAATGTCAGCAATAATCAAATCTACCTGTTGTTCTTTCAGGAATCGTAAGGCTTCCTCCCCATCGCTTGCTGTTCTGACAATCTCAAAGCCTTCTCGCTCCCAGTCAAGCATCACTTTTAGACCCTGCATAATAAACGGTTCATCATCCACTAACAATACTTTTAACATCTCCGTTTCCTCCAAAAAGACTACACGTAACGCAATGGAATACTCATTTGCACTAGCATACCCATTCCTTTTTCTCCTTCGACATAAAACTGTACCTGATTATTCGTGTGCATTTTCAGGCGCAGACAAGCATTCACAGTTCCGACCCGTCCCTTATCCTGTAGCATTTCTATGCTTGCATGTTCCATTTTTATTCTAAGATCTTCAAGTTGTTCCTCTTCCATACCATGTCCGGTGTCTTCGATTTCAAGACAAAGTTTTTGATCCTTTTTAAAGACCCTGACAAAAATCCAACCCGGCTTGGATTTACTTTCAATTCCATGAACACAGGCATTCTCCACAAATGTCACTAGTGTCAGTTTTGGAATTTTATGGTTTCTGCAAGAGTCTTCCACTTCCAGAGAATAGGATAGTTTGTCTCCAAAACGATACTTCTGAAGTTCCAGATACGCCTTAACAAAATCCATTTCCTGGTGAATCTCTACCAGGTCATTGCCCCATTCCAGATACTGTCGTTGCATAATCGCCAGGCGTTCTACCATATCTGCAGTTTCATACTCCATCTTGATGATACTATGCATACGAATACTCTCAAGTGCATTAAATAGAAAATGGGGATTGATTTGGCTATGCAATGCTAAAAGTTCAGCATTTTTTCTTGCCACCATCATTTCCTGCTCTTTCATTCTTCCAACATATACCGTTTCTATCAGTGAATTAATTCTAGTAACCATTTTATTATAGTTGCGCATCAGTGCTCCGATTTCATCTTGGCCCCTCACACCATAAATCCGTACCAGTCTTTCATCATCAATTTTCTGAAACACATCACTCAATTCACTAATCCGAACCGTAAAGGACCGGTTAAATCCCCACACCAGTAGAAATGGAAGAATGATATTAACTAAAATGAGAGAAATAATCAGCACCGGAAAGCTACTCATCATCTTACTTGCCACCGCCATATCATTCTTCAAGATATAAATCTGAAAATCCATACCATAAAGAGTCATATCTTGACGATAGCCAACTCTTTTTTTTAAATCAAACTTATGAAACTCTTTTCCAACACTATTGTAATCCTTATTAGATAATAGAATCTGACCATTACTACAAATAAAAACTGGCATATCATAATTCATTTTCACGAGGTTTCTCACCAGTGAGCTGTAATCAATTTCTACCGCCAATACTTTTTCAAAAGGATCACTGTTATAGAAATTTAGTTTCTGGGCAAAGATAATTTTTCTTTTTGCTTCCACCATGGGTACTTTACTCTGATCAAACAAAAACACAACTGTTTTATCTGCTTCTGAATCCTGTAGCTGTTTGTACCATGTTTGTTCAACGATCTCATCCAGCCCTCCAAATTTTCCACCTCTTACAATGGTATCGTTATCCGAATACATCTTGACGAGAATATTATCAGCTCCAAAACCACTATCAAAGAGAATATTTTTAAAATACTCCTGATAGGATGTTACATAATCCAATGGGTTTTCGTACTCTTTTCCCAAAAAATCATTGATATACTTATTCATGTATATATTTCTGGCAACTCCAGATGCATTGTTAATTGAGTTTGTGAAATTATATTGAACTGCATTTGCAATATTTTCCATATCATGTTGCTGTTCAATTCGTTCCGAATGAACAACAAAATAGATAATAAAACCATCTGTTACAATCAAAGGGAGAATGACACATACAATATAAAGAATAAATAACTTTTTTCGTATTTCAAAATCATCCATAAAACTTTCAAAACGTCTTAAAAATTTTTCCATGTCACTCTCCCATCCGTTTGCGTCCTTGCCATTAGTTTATCATACTATTGACACAAAACACTATTCAAATTCTATCAAAAAACTTTCCGCCGGAAGTCCTGCGCTATTATAAAAATTTAGAGGTCCCGGATTGTCATACCATGCATAGCGAATATAATTCTTCGGCTGCATTCGCTCTGGTATCTTAATCTCTACAATACCTGGTCTGTGAATTGCCTTTACCGGTTCCCACTTTCCTTCCAAACTTAATCGTTCGAAATTTGATATTTCTGCTATAGTGGTTGTTGACCCATACCGTCCCTTCCTCTAGCATTTCTACTTTAGTTACATCAATTGTTTCGGTCAGTTTCCCTCCCCATCCTCTACGGTTTCATAAAGTTGATTGCGAAATAACAGCCCGATTTTTTCATGGGCAAAATCCTTTCCATAAATTCTATTTTCACAGTTTCTTTGTAACATCATATGATCAGAAAATATTTTTTCTACTTGTATCATGACTTTACCCTTCTCAATACCATCTCTATCTATTATTTCCTTATCTATTTTATTTCTGACAGCAACTCCTGTTCCAAAAATGTTTCCGCCATTGCAAATAGTTCTTGCTCTGATTCCAACCTTTTTCTCATAATTGTGGTGTCAAATACCATAAGATTTCCATCTAAACAAAGGCAATCCTCCCATTCTGGAAGCAGAGAATTTATGCCCTTCCTATCATTTGGATTGCCAGTACGTATGAAATTTGCTAATGAATCGCACATTGTTCTGGCAAGATCATAATGAACTCCTGTAAACGGACGAAAACACTTCGCAAGTGTCTCAAAGAAAAACCATAAATCAGAAGAATGAAATGCCCCCGGCCGATCTTCACCTGGCATATCAAGTGCAAATTCATAACAATAGGAATTTTTATGTCGACCGGTCTTCCTCATAGACAATACCGTTGCAACTACTGCAAGCTGAATCGTATTGATTTTAATTCCATTCCTCTCCTCGAGAAATTCATCTTTTGTATAACCAAAAAGCAATGGAACATCAAGCACTTTACCTGAGAGTAAATTTTTCAGATAATACTCTTTCTGAAATACCCGGTCAATTGCAGTCCACCACTGAAACTCAAATTCTCTATTTTTATCCCTTAAATAGGAAGCTGGTAACTCCCTCGCTTCTCGCAAAGATTTAATGCCAAGTTTTTCAAAAAAAGTTTCACCTTGTTTTTCCAGCTGTTCCAGTGTTGGATATGGACTGTCATGGAAAGGGCTTAAAAACATACCGCTTTCTACCACTGCACGTTTAATATACAACTTGTTAGAAGCATCATTTAATTGGGTTAGAACACTGCCACCTCCTGCAGACTGTCCCCCTATGGTAATCTGTTGGGGATCACCACCAAACGCCTTAATATTCTCATAGACCCATTGCAACCCCGCTTTTTGATCCAGATTGCCAAAGTTTGCAGGTGCCTCTGGGTGTTCTCTGGTCAGTTCAGGATGGGCAAAAAATCCGAATACATTAATTCTGTAATTTACGCTAACCACCACAATGCCACGTCTGGCAATCCGTTCTCCATCAAATTCCATCTCTGCAGTATTACCAAACTGCAACGCACCTCCAAAATACCAGACATAAACCGGCAGTCTCTCCTCTATCGTCTTGGCTGGTGTCCAGATATTAAGATACAAACAGTCTTCACTCATGGGAATCTCAGGGTACAGATTCCACTCTCTGCTATAAAAATCTTCTTTATTCTCACCGGGAGTATTCTGCAAAGAAATTGGAGCAAACTCAAAACAATCTTTTATTCCTATGTATTCCATTGCTTCCTGTGGTGCTCTCCATCTCAAGTCGCCAACTGGAGGTTTTGCAAACTGGATTCCTTTAAAGGATGTAATATATGGATCTGCTGCCGGCAGTCCTCTGACCATGCCCTGTTTTGTTCGTGTAATTCGAATCATGATTTCCTCCATTTCAACTTTTATCACAGTTTTTTCTGTTATAAAGAAAAATACCCTATTATATTTTAGCAAGTTCTGACTAATTTTTAACTGGAAATACTATAGAAAAACACCCTACAAAATACAGAAAAGAATATTGCCTTGTTTTCTAACACTTGTATTCATCCCCTTTTATGGTCTTCTTCGTGTAAGTATGTATATATTTAAGGTTTACTTTTCAAGCCGAATCCTTTATAATTCTTATGAAAAAGTTGATCAATATAAGGAGATAAATTATGAAATATTCCCCATTACAAAAAGCAAGATATGAGTATAACCCAAAGCTTCCTGAAATGTTAAGAAATGGCATTGCAGATATTGGTGTAAAAGAAGGTTCGGAAACACAAAGTGTTGCTGATCAAGATGCGATCAAGGCACTTTTCCCAAACACCTATGGTAAAAAGGAAATTATTTTCCAAAAAGGACAAAACACTTCCAACGCGAAGAAACAAATTGTGGGCGTTATCTTATCTGGTGGACAAGCACCTGGTGGACACAACGTTGTGTGTGGTCTATATGATGCATTAAAGGCAACTAGTAAAGAAAATGAACTTTATGGTTTTAAAAATGGTCCAAGTGGATTAATTGAAGATGACTACCTTGTATTCGATGATAGCTATATCAATGAGTTTAGAAATACTGGCGGATTCGATATTATCGGTTCTGGTAGAACAAAGCTTGAGTCAGAAGAACATTTTGCAGTTGCTGCTGAAGTTTGTAAAAAACATGGTATTACTGCTATTGTAATTATCGGTGGTGATGATTCCAATACAAATGCTGCTGTACTTGCTGAGTACTTTGCCGCTAACGAAACTGGTGTTCAAGTGATCGGTTGTCCTAAAACGATCGATGGTGACCTTAAAAATGAAGATATTGAAATTTCATTTGGTTTTGACACAGCAACAAAAACATACAGTGAACTCGTTGGAAATATTGAAAGAGATGCTAATTCAGCTAAAAAATACTGGCATTTCATTAAAGTAATGGGACGCTCGGCTTCTCATGTTGCCCTAGAATGTGCTTTAGAAACTCAGCCTAACATCTGCTTAATATCCGAAGAAGTTGCTGAGAAGAAAATGTCCCTTTCTCAGATTGCTGACTATATCGCTGATTCAGTTGAAAAAAGAGCAGCAAAAGGAATGAACTTTGGTGTTGCTATTATCCCTGAAGGTGTCGTTGAATTTGTTCCTGAATTCTCCATGTTAATTAATGAAATTAATGAACTTCTTGCAGGAAACAAAGCAAGTACTTTCGGCGCCCTTGCAACTTGGGATGAAAAATATACATTTATTAAAACAGGCTTAACATCTGAAGCCTTTGGTGTCTTTGAAATTCTTCCTACTGGAATTCAACAGCAATTATTTTTAGAAAGAGATCCTCACGGAAACGTACAGGTATCATTAATCGAATCAGAAAAATTATTCTCTTCTTTAGTCGCTGCTAAACTTGCAGAAAGAAAAGCTAAGGGAACTTACAATGGTAAATTTAATGCATTACATCATTTCTTTGGTTATGAAGGAAGATGTGCTTTCCCTTCTAACTTCGATTCAGATTACTGCTACTCTTTAGGATATAATGCGTTTATGTTGATTCAGTACGGTTATACTGGATACTTATCAAAAGTATCTAATCTTTCTAAACCTGCTACTGAATGGGTTGCTGGTGGTATGCCAATCACGAAAATGATGAATGTTGAAAGAAGACATGGGGAAGATAAGCCAGTTATCAAAAAAGCATTAGTAGAATTAGAAGGAAAACCATTCAAATTCTTTGAAGCGAATAGAGATTTATGGGCTGTTGAAACTTGTTTCTTATATCCAGGCGCAATCCAGTATTATGGACCAACTGAAGTTTGTGATATCGTAACAAGAACACTTGCTTTAGAACAAGAATAATTGTTTTTAAGACTATTTTTAATAATGGGGCGGTATCCCTAAGGGATACCGCCCCAACTATTGACAAAGAGCCAAATTTGTATTACTTTTTTGCCGTAATAAGATATAGCGACTTCATCGTATTGGGGATAAGCCTAATATTAATATCTTCAAACCCTGCCGAGCTTAAATACCCACTTACTCTTTTCTTATCTGTAAAGACGCCACCATCTAATGCTTGCATTAACAATCCAAGAATACGATTACTCATCCAATCTTCAAGTAACGGGTCGCCGATTATAAGTCTGCCATCTTTTTTAAGAACTCGATATATTTCGTTAATACCTTTGCTTTTTTCTTTCCAGTGATGTAATGACAACGCAGCAATCACTAAGTCAAACGATTCTGAAGCAAAAGGTAGTTGTTCAACGCTTCCCTCAGTAAATACTATATGGTCGGACGAAAATAACTTTGGAATAGAAGTGTCAATAGCCGTAATATTGCTACCTGGTACTGTAGCAGAAAGCACTCTAGTAAATGACCCATTTCCGCAACCGACATCTAAAATGGTTTGAGGAATTATCTTTGAACAACTAATCTCATTTAAAA